>JAIROU010000383.1 GCA_031257375.1 Bifidobacteriaceae bacterium | reverse complement strand
CTCCCTGGGCGCACCCCGCCGCCAACCCGGCCAAGAGCGCCCAACCGAACCCCGCGGCCACAACCGTCGCCGCCGTCGCCGCCGGGCGCGGCCTGTTCTCCGTCCGGGCCATGCCCGATTCTCCCACGCCGCGCCCGGTCCGCGGACAGGGGCGCGGGGCCTCGGCCGGGCGGGCCGGAGCGGCGCCGGCCGGAACGCTCACCCGGCGGCGATGTTGGCCTCGATGGCCGCCAGCATCTCCTCCAGGGCCGTCCGATTGTCCTGCACGAAGGCCGTCTCCAACTCGCGCTGGATGGCGATCAGGCGGTTCATGTAGTCGGTCTCGACACGGCAGTCGAAATCGGCCAGAGCGATGTCGATCTCCGGCTGGGACCCGATCAGCGAGCGCTGGTCCTTGGGCGGCTCTCGCGGCCCGTCCAGACTCGTGTCGGCCACCTGGCCGTCCGCGCCCGTCGCCCTGGCCAGGTAGAAGGCTTGGATCGGGCCGCTGATGACGCCGGCCTGGCCGCTGTCCCCGACGACGTGCTCCTCGGCCACGTCGAAGCCGAACCCGGCCATGCAGTCGGCCCACTCCCGGTCCATCGCCAAGGTTCGCGGGTCGTCATCGACCTGCCATTTGATGTCCGCCATGCCGCCGACCAGGTCCTGGTAGACGTAATCGGTCAGCGGGTCCTCGAGCGCCGGGTCCGGGAACTTGCCCGCCGCCTGGGCGCGGCAGCTGGCCCCTTCCCCGGTGTTCCACGTCTCGGCGCCGACCCAGGCGCCGTCGCCGGTCGGCTCGAGGCCCTCCAGGGTCTTGTAGTAGGCGTTCAGGGCCGATTCGGACAGCGACTCGATGTATTGCCAGTTCGGGTCGTTGGCCGCGGCCTCGGCCCTGGCGTCCTGGTAGTCCGGCGACATGAGCACGTAGTCGGCGTATTGCTCCCAGCGGCCGTAGCCGTGCTGGGCGACCTCTTCGCGGGTGTCCGCCAGTTGGGGCGCCGGCAAGAAGTCCCAGAGCCAGCCGCCGTCCCTTTGCCAGACCGCCATATAGTCCGGGTCCGGCTCCGGTTCCCAGGCCGATTGCGGGTAGTAGGAGAATCCGGCCGCCGCCATGCAGCGCGCGACCTCGTCTTCGATCTGCGCCTCCCGTTGGGCCTGGGCCTGTTCGAGCGCCGGTCCAAGCACGCTCTCCTCGTGGCGCAGGGCGGCGTAATACGGTTCGAGGGGCATGCCCGGCGGCACGTCGCTGTTGAGCATGGCCCAGCGGACGGCCGGTCCGGCTGTCGCGCCCGCCTGGGTGGGGCCGCCGTTGGGGCCTGCGTTGGGGCCTGCGTTGGGGTCGTTGGCGGTGCCCGATGCCGCCGTCCCGCTTGGGCGGGAGCACCCGGCCACCAGCCCCGCCAGTCCGAGCGCCAGGGCCATCGACGCCGCCAGCGCCCGGACCAGCGACGCGGCCCACGCCCGGTCGGGGCGCGGCCGCAGCGCCGCCCGCCAGCCATCCGACTCCCGAAGCATGCTCGATTCTCCCAGGCCGGTCCTGGTTTTCTCAAACCCTGGGGCGGACCTTTGTCCTGGCAAAGCGGGCGCGACCAACTCCTGCGCGGCGATGGCGCGCCTGGCGGAGTCCGACCTCTCCCGGCCGACCAGTAGGTCAACCGCCACCGAGGCGTCAAGGACTGCGGCCACGATCAGCGGTTGACCGGCCGGGTGTCAGCCAACAGTTCCTCCACCGAGGCCGACACGGTGCCAAACTCGGCTCGCCGCCGGTCGTTCTCCTCAAACCATTCCTCCAGGGTTGGCCGGTCCAGGTCCCGGCGCAGAAGATCGGTCAGGTACTTGGTCATGGACACGCCCTTGGAGCGCGCCCGCTCGCCCAAGCGGCGATGCAGGTCGTCGGGCAAATTGCGAAGCTGAATAGTGGCCACGGAACGTTTTTTCAGCCTTCACATATGGCAACTAAGCTGCACTCTGGCTGAAGACAGCGGCGAAGTCCGCCCGCCCGCAGTCCTCCCCCGGCGTGCGCGCGCCCTGCGCCCGGAGCGCCGCCCCAGCCTCCTTCGGCTGCCCCTCGCGGGCACGGTCGGACGGCGGTTGTTCACCGCCGTCCTAGGCCGGCGAACCGGCGGTCCAGCTCCCGGTAACAGGCCGGCAGGACGCGCAAGCTGTGCTGAAGGAAGGGCCAGTAGTCATTGGCCCCGGCGTGCCAGTTGGCGGATGGTCGCATCGCTGACAGCCAGGGCCTTGCGGTCTCGATTGACCAGCGCCAAGGCGTCCCCGCATCCGGCGATCTCCTGCTCGTCGCGGTTCAGCGGCGCCCCGCCGCGGTGGACGGTGGCGCGCAACCGACCGGCCAGGGCGCGCCACGCGAGGACAGTTTTCCGGCAAGCCCTAGGTCTTCGGCGAGCCCTTAATGGCGGTCTGCTGCCCAGAGCGTGCTGATGGGGGCGGCGGTGATCTTGTCCGACAGTTCGAAGGTGTGGCCGCCGGTGTGCAGCACAAGGCCGGCCGCGAAGCGCTCGCCGAGGCGCTCGCGGAGCCAAAGCAGGTGCTTGGCGTCGTCTCTGGAAGGCGCCGACGAGGACTTCACCTCGATTCCCACCACGCCGCGCGCGCCGTAGTCAAGCACAGTGTCCACTTCGTGTCTGCCGCCCTTGTCCCGCAGGTGGTGCAGGGTGGGGCGCAGGCGGCTGACTGCCAGTTCGGGGCGGATCTGGCTGGCCGCAAAGGTGTCGCTCACCTTCGCCGACGATGCCGCCACGGCCGTCGCGTAGGCGGCCAGCCTCGTGTAGTCGATGGCGGTACCGGTTCCCGCGCGCTTGGCGTCCTTGGACAGCAGTTCCACCAAGTAGCTGGCGAGCCAGAGTTCTCTAGCCAGTCCGGACCGCCGGATCACAACGTCCAGAAATCCCCCCGCCGCGGCCAGAGCCAGATAGTCGAACACATTGAGCCGCCTGTCCGCGCCGGGCAGTTCTGCCTGCTCCGCCCTAACGGCCCTATCCACGAACAGCTCGCCTGAGACGCCCAGAATCTCGCGCTGCGTGAGGGCGTACATGTTGAGACGGGTAACGCGACCGGTCGCAGGCCAGGTCTTAGTGCCGGTCTCAATGCTCACGCTGCCAGTCAGTATGAACCGTCCCGCCCTCGGGTCTTCATCCACCGCGCGCTTCACAGCGCCCAAGACAGGCGGCGCGTCCTGCCACTCGTCCACCAGGGCGGGCTCAGCCAGCCGCGCCAGCGCCGCATCCGGACTGGCCAAGAACGCGGCGGCGTCTTCCGCCTTGTTCAGACTGACAGTGTCCGCCGCGAGGCGACGGGCGGAGGTCGTCTTGCCGCAAGCCCGCGGGCCCACCAGGCTGATCGCGGGAAGCCCCGCCAAAGCCGCCGCCAGGTTCGGGCCAACCGCGCTAGCTCCCCACGCCGCGACAAAGCCTCGATGTGGTGGGTCGGCCGGCGGCGTGGGGCGAAATGGAAGGGACCCGGCCGGCCAGGGAACCGACCGGGTCCTTTCCGTCTTGGCGGCGAGTTCAGGCGCGGTTGGCCCGAACCCGGCGGCGGGCTGTGTAGACACCCGCCAAGCCCGAGGCCAGCAGCAACAGGGCGATCAGAGCCGCCCTGGGCTCGTAGCCCGTGACGGGCAGACTGCCTTCGCCATCGTCGTTGTCCTTCGCGTCGATCGCCGACGATGCCGCCACGGTCACCTTGGCCGTGGTGGCGCCGACGGGGGTGCCCGCCGCCCCCAACCGGTAGCCGACCGTGTAGACCTGAGCTGTTCCCGCGGCGTTGGCCGGCAACGTGAAGGTCGCCGTCCGCACGGTGGAACCGCCGGTGGTGGGGTGCTCGGTGACCGCCGACGCGGTCACCGAGGCGCCGGAGCCGACGCCGACCGTCACCACGGTCGTGCTGGGCAGGTCGGTGCCCGTGATGGTCGCGGTCACCTGGCCGCCCCCATTAGCCAGGGTCTGTGTGGAAACTGCGAAGCCCGTCACCACCGGCGTTCCCGGCTCACCCGGCTCACCCGGCTCTTCCACATCCTCCGGTTCTTCCAGCTCGCCCGGCTCTTCCAGCTCGCCCGGCCCCACTATCGTCACGTCCAGGGCGTTGGAGACGATGCCGCCTGTGGTGGCCGTCAAAGTCCAGCTGCCCGCCTCGGTCGCGTCGATCAGCGACGTGCCGTCCAGGATGCTCGCGGTCTCGGGGCCATCCAAGGCCCAGACCAGTGTCGCCGCCTCGATGCCAATCGGATCGCCGTACTGGTCCAGCGCCGTCACCCGCAGGCCGCTGATGTCGATCTCCGGGCCGTCCGGGTTCAGATCGGCCGTCAGCAGCGGCGGATCATAGGGGTCGGCGATCGTCAGCGAGTTCAGCGCCCTGGCCGGAAGGGCTGTGACCTCGAACCAATCGGAGTAGACACCGCCGCTGGCGGCCCGCGCATGGAAGATCCCCTCCTGCGTGAAGGAGATCTGGCCGTCCACGACCAGGATGCCCTTGGCCGGCAGTTCCTTCGCGTCCCAGGTGAGCGCCCGGTTCAGCTCCTTGCCCGTCGAATCGACCACAGTCACGGTGATGCCGTTGGCGGGGTTGGACAGGCTGACCGGCGGATCGCCCACCGGCCGACTCAGCTCGCCTGCCAGTGCGATGGTCCCCTCGAAGGGCGCGCCGGTCACAACCACCTTGATGGTGGCGGTCCTCAGCTCGGAATCCGCCACGATGCCGGCCGCCGCGTAGGACTCATCGCTCCTGTCGGGGTAATAACGCAGGTAGACGGTGCCAGCAGCCTTGGCCTTCAAGGAGACGTTGCCGGTGACTGGGTCGGTGATGAGACTAGCCACATCGGTGGAGGTACCAACCAGGTTGCCCCCGGCGTCCAGCAGCGCCCAATCGCCGGCCTCCGGGTTGAACCCGTAGTAGGCGACGCTGTGGTCGTTATAGCCGTTCAGTTCTATCCCGTCCACATACAGGGAATCATCCGGGGCCATCTCGATGTCGCCGACTACCGGGGTGGTGACGCGCGCCAGCGGATAGACCGGCACGATGGCGTTGATTTGCGAGTCGATCGACTCGGTCTTGATCTTGAGCTCGGCGCCGGACACGGACAGGGGCCGCCAGCCCCCAAGACGGTTGACAAATGCTCCCGCGTCGTGGCTTCGGGACATTTTCACTCGATTGCCTGAGCTATCGGGTGGACCCCATAAGCCTGTGTTGCTTGCGAAAAACCACCCCATGAAGCCAGAACTGTACGAGTCGAAGTACCTTATGCCGCTCCAGTGGACGTTGTTAGAGAAGGTGGCCTCATAGCCGGCCATGTTCCGGTGGGCGTAGCGGTCCAGCAGTTCGGTGACGGCGTCACCTGAGTCGCCTGCGCCGAAGGTGGCGATCACGCGGTTGTTGGGAATCCCGGTATCTTTGCGGCCGTAGTCTTGGGCGCCCATGCCGAGGCCCAGTTCCACGATCTTCACCTTGTAGCCAATTGCCACGGGGTAGTCGTATTTCAGGGACGCCGAGGTGTCTCCGAAGTTCTGAACCACTTGAACGCGGGTGTGCGGCGGCAGGTTCACGGCGGTCGAGGACTCCTGGGTGACCTCATCGGTCAGCGTCTTGGAGTTGGTCTCCGTGGTCGAGGTGGACTCCATGATGGTGAACTCGTTCTTCAGCGTGGTGGAGAACTCGGCGATCAGCGGGATCTCGACACCCATGGTGACCTCGACTCCGGTCATGTTCTGCCAGCCGGTCTCCTTGGTGATGGAGGTCTCATTGGTGATCGAGGTCGAGGCCGTTCTGCTCAGGCCCTGCGTGGCCTCGATCTCCGAGGGCGAAAAGTTGGTCACGCCCCAGCTATAGCTGTCGCCGCCGCCGGTGGCGTAGGCCACGCCCGCCGCGCCCGCGCCGACCGCCTGGCTCAGGCTCTCGTAGCCGTCGCCAGCGGTGTGGAGGCCATCGGGCAGGCTGACATAGCTGAGCGTGAAGTCATACAACACGGTGGCGAAGCCGTAGCGCCATTCGCTATCGCGGCCGTTTGCTTTCGCGTAGACCCGGTTCACGCTGTAGATCACAGGCCCGTTGGAGCGCGTGTCACGTAGGTTAGAATCCTCGATGTCACCGCGCCATCCCAGCGAGCGGTCTTTCAGTGCATCGGCCACCGCCGACAAGGAAGGCGCTAAGGTGGGCTCCACAAACTCGGAGAACCGAAAGTCGGAGGAGTCAAACTCGTCGTACATGCCATCCGCCTCGTGACAGCCGGTCGTTCTCTCGTACAAGTCTTGTCCGAACATGGAGCAGACATAGTGCCTGTATTCAGTTGTGTTGACGTAATTCTCGGCGTCATCCAGGAGGATCGAATTAACCGCGAGGTCCTCCCACATGTCGAAGACGGTCTTGCCGTCCACGAGGGGCGTGGTGACGGCTTTTTGGGCCAGGGGGGCTGCCAGAGTCAGGTCGCGGGGGCTGTCGCCGTAGACGTCGACGTAGTTGACGCCGCCCACGACGTACGTGCTGTCCGGCGAATACGGGGTGTAAACCTCGGCCGCCAGGACCGGGGACGCGGTGCCGGCCAGGCAGACGGTCAGGACGGCGCCCAACACGAGGGCTCGGCGCGCGGGCGCGCGCCAACGGTGTTTGTGGCTCATTGCCAGGTTTCCTTTCAACTGGGCGAACACAAAATGCGAATCAAGTACAGGCGGGGCACTGACCGCCCTAAGCCCGGCCGCATTTTGCGACGCCTCCAAACGTAGGGCTCTTGGCCCCCGCCAGCCCAGCCGCGAACCTCGCATTCTGTCTAACTTCGCGCGCCACAGCGCGCGCCCCGGCGCCTTCCGGTCAGAACAGGTCGGCGCGCGAGCCCATGCGCGCGGCAACCAAGAGCGACGCGCCCGCGCCCACAGGGAGCCTATTGACCGGACTCGGCCGTTATCCGGTGGCCCCAAGGCCGTTAAGTTAGGGCGCTGACATGCGGGTCAATGGTTGCGGTCGGCGTGTCGGGGAATGGTGGGCAACGGAGTCCCGGCAATTAGGTAAGCGACGGCGGACCTCGTCGGCGCGATCGGCCGGGAAGTGCTGGCGGCAACCCTCCCGCCGCGACGCCTCAGACGGGGACGATGTCGACGTGCAGGCCGTGCGCCCGCGCCAAGTTCGCGATGTCCCCCGGGTCGGACGTGTAGATGGAGTCGCCGTCGGCGGCGGCGAGCACCAACGCCGCGTCGACCACGTCGCTGGCGCCGGCGCGCCCCAGCAAAACTCCCGCGGCACGGCCCGCGCGCTCAGTCAGGGGAAGCGCCTCGACGGTGTCGAGCAACCGGGCCGTCCGTGCTTGCCGCGCGCTACCGCGCCACACCTGGCCGATCACCGCGGCGCTGGTGACGGGCGGCTCGCCGACTGTCAGCGCCGCCTTCAACCGAGTCCACATGGCCCGGTCGCCGCGCTCGGCCGCGATGAACGCCCCGGCGTCGCAAACCTGCATTAGGCCGCCCGCCGCCGCTGCCCGCGCACCACTACGGCGGCGGCGCTGTCCGCCCGCGCCTGGGCGGCCATGTCGGCGGCGGTGATGATGCCGCACTCGGCCTCGTAGGCGGCGAGGGCGGCCCCCAGAGCGCGGATCCGCGCGTCGCTTCGGGCCTGCCGGGACATCGCCGCGTCTACCCACTCGCTCAGCGAGGCGTACTCGCCCTCTTGCACTGCGCGCCGGCCCGCGTCGAGCGAGGTGGCGTCCGCGGTGACGGTAACTCGAACTTTGCGCGTCATACAGACAGCATACCAAAGATAAGCATCTGCGCATACTCATCTTTCTGGGGGCCTGTGTACTGGCCCGGGGACTGCGCTGCTTGGCATTTGCGCCTCACCGCCCGCGCGAGGGTCCGCGCCCAGCCGGCCCCGGACACCCCTGAAAAGGTTCGCCCCCGGCCATCTGGGCGAGCTGACCCAACTCGTCCCGCCCGAGATGGTCGACGCCGTCCTCGCGGCAAGGTCGCCCTCCATGCTCCGCCGTCGGCCTCGGTGGCGTTGCCCTCCCGCGATGACGCTGTGACTCACTGGGAGGCGGTCGGCCCGCCGGCGTCGCTCTCGGTTGGGCTGGGCGGGCCGCTGGAGCGCGTCGGCGCCACGCCGGAGCCGCCCGCGACCCCGGGGGTGACCTGCAAGACCAGGTCGACGGCATCGTCGGCCCAAACGGCCGGCGCCCAAGCCGCCAGACAGCATACGGCCGCCAACCCCGCCGCCAGCACAAGCCCGGCGAGGCCCGCCCGGGCCTCACTGGGCGGCCGACGAAAAACCGGCCTCCCAGACGCCCCAACGGGACGGCGGCTCACGGCCGGACCTGCTGGGCAAGGCCCTCGGCCCGGCCCTCCTCGCGGGCGCGGGCCAACTCGCGCGCCCGCCGCCGCCGCGACTTCGAGCGGCCCGCCAAGGCCGCCCACAACAACAAGGCCGCGCCCAGCAGCGCGACCGCCGGCGTCCACGGCAAGACCCACAGGCTTCCCACCGCTTCAACCGGTTCCATCGGCGGCGCGGGGCCGCCGCCCACGGTGGTCGTGACCACCACCGGCTCCGCCTTGACCGCCAAAGCCTTGCGCCAGCCCGGCCAGACGTCGCCCAGCCTCGCCGCGAGTCGCCCGGCAACAACTCGATCCCGCCGCTGGCCGGGAAGGCGGCCTGACCGGCGGCATGGTCGCCAGGTTCCGCGTCCTCGGGGACCGCGACCTCGAACGGCACCAGCGCCGTTTCCCCGGCAGCCACCGGCACCTCGCCTTGGACCTCGACCCACAACCCCGCGTCTTCGGACTGGGACGGGTCCGCCAACATCGCGTAGCGGCCTTTGCCTGTGAAATAGCCGTCCGCGGCCTGCAACTGGAACACCGCGGCCACCCGGCCTGCCCCTGCCGGCACCGGCTACTCGAACAGCGACAGCGTCAACTGCGAGACGTAGCCGCCGTCCTCGACCGTGTCCGGCACCTTCAGGATCATCTTCGCGTTGGCCGTCCACTCGTCCTCGGCAATGACCTCGGGGTCGTTCGAGCTCGTGGCCACGTTCGCCAAGAACTCCACGCCCTCGGCTGGGTCGAAACCGTTCTCATTGGCCGTGTCCTCCAGATACGGGGCGACCCGGTCGCCCGCCGCCACGCTGCCCTCGTACGACGGGTCGGTGAAAGCGGGTTCCCAGCCCAGATGCTTCGCCTCGATGTTGTTCTCCTGGCTGTCTTGAGCCACGAAATCAGTCGCGACCCCCTGCACCCACCACGCCGCGCCATCGGCGACCTGCGCCGCGCAACGTGTGTCCCGGACGGTCACATCCCCCAAAGTGCCATCGAACCAACGCTCGCCCTCGGGGATCACCGAGACGGTCTCCCCGGTCATCGCCACGTCGGCGCTGTCCACCACCATCGACAGCGCCAGCCGCGAGCCTCGCATTTTGTCTAGGTTCGCTTCCAAGTGGGCAAAAATACCCCAGCGAGCGCGGCGCTGGGAAGCCGCTGAGTGGCAGCTGGCGGGCGCGGTGAGGCTATTGACCGGACCCGGCCGTTATCCGGTAGCCCTTGCCGCGGGCGCTTTCGAAGCGCACGCCGGCGTTTTCCCCGATTTTGCGCCGCAGCCTTGACATGTGGTCCCAAACCGTGCGGACATCGTCAATAGGGTCCATGCCCCAGGCGCGCTCATACAATTCCGCCCCGGAGACATATTGGCCGGCGCTGCGGGCCAATATTTCCAGCAAAGCGAACTCCTTAGGGGCCAGCAGCAAGTCCCGGCCGTTTACCGAGGCGCGGCACGACAGCAGATTGATTTTGACCAGACCCACGCCGATGGTTGGAGCCCCCACTTGGCGCGCACGCCGCAGCAACGCTTCAATCCGGGCCAGCAATTCCTCGTAATGGTAGGGCTTGGGCAGATAATCGTCGCCGCCGGCGCGGAGCCCTTTGACAACATCGTCGGTTTCTCCCAAAGCGGTCAGGAACAAGATCGGCACATCGGTGACGCGCCGAATCTCCTCGCAAAAGGCGACGCCGCTGCCGTCCGGCAGCAAGATGTCCAGCACCACCAAGTCAGGCGCCGCGCTCTTGACCGCGACCCGCGCTTGTTCCACGTCGAACGCCTTCTCCACCGCGTAACCGCTCAGCTGCAGCATGCGCGCGTTCGCCAGCTGGATCTCCAGGTTGTCCTCAACTAGCAGGATCTTCTTGCGCCCCATCAGCCCTCCTCGCCTTGCAGGACGGGAAGCGCCAGGCGGACGGTGACGCCCGCGCCGGGCGTACTGGCCGCGTCGATGCGGCCGCCATGCTGCTCCACGACCATCTTGCTGATCGACAGCCCCACCCCCGCGCCCCGGGGGTCGCCGGAGTGGCCCCGCTCGAACACGTGCGGCAGCAGTTCCGGCGCGATCCCGGTCCCAGTGTCCGCCACAGCCACCACGATCTCATCGCCGAAGCGGCCCGCGCGGATGGCGACCTCGCCGTCCCGGGTGTGCTCGTTGGCGTTGGCCAGCAGGTTCACGAACACCTGCACCAGCCTGTCCGCGTCGCCGCGGACGTGAGGCAGGTCGCGCGGCAGTGTCAGGCGCAGCGCGTTGCCGTTCTTCTCCAACAGCGTCCGGTAGACCCCGGCCACCGTCTCCAGGACCGCCCGCAGGTCGACCGGCGCGAAGTCTTTGGCGCCTTCCTGGATCAAGCTCAACGGGAGGACCTCGCTGACCATGCGGGCCAAGCGCATCGCCTCGCCGTCCACCACGTCCAGCCGCTCGGCGATCTCGCCCCGGTCCGCGTCCGCCCTCAGCAGCGCCTTCGACAGCTGCGCGTTGGCGGACATGACCGTCAGCGGCGTCCGCATCTCGTGGCTGATGTTCGATATGAACCTTGTCCTGGTCGCGTCCAACTCGTCCAGCAAGCGGTTCGTCTCCTGCAACTCCCGCTCACGCGACTGGGCCCGCCCCAGATCCTGTTGGGCGCGCACGGAGTGGAGGGCCAAAGCCATCGTGTTGAGAAGGATAACGCCGATCATGGCGCAATCCGTCAAAATGCCATCGGCCAGCCGGTGGGGCAGCATCCAACGCCAGATGATCTCCTCGGACAGCCACACCGCCACCATCAGCACCACCGCGGTCAAGACCAGCTTGCGCCCCGCCGTGGCGCCGACCGGCGCGGCGGGGCCCTCGGCGACCGCCTGGCCGGCGTCGCCGCGAACTCCACCCACGGCATCGGCCCCCGTCTGCGGCCGCCGCCTCCTCAGGTCCAACGCCAGCGCCACGCTGACGTAGACCGACAACGCGGCGGCGAACGTCAAGAACCACACCCGCATCGAGGTGAACACCAGCGGCGGCAGCAGCAGCACGGCGGCGGTGTACAGGACCAGCCCAACCTCCCCGACACGGCGGGCGGCGGCGTGGCCGGGGCCGCCGAACACCGCGTCCGCGTAGAGAAAGAACGTGTGGATCACGCACCACATCGCCAGGTACTCGACCCGGGCCAAAGCCACCGAGCTGATGGGCCACAGCAGCGTCAACAGCATGGCCCCCCGCGTGCTTGAATGGATCATCAGCGCCAAACACGACAGCGAGAACCACAAGAACGCCTTCTCAAGGCCCAACAACAAGTGCAGCCCCAGCGCCAATAGGGCCACTATCAGCAGGCACGCCGCGAACAGCGTGCCCCGCAACGCCAGGCGTTCCTGCTGCGCCGCGATTAGCTGGGGAATACCCAGATTGACGCTGGGCGGCCGGTAGTGGCGGACGAAGCCAGAATACTGGTAAGACAATTCGACCTCCGCACTGGCGGTGTGAAACGCGGTGATGAGAGACCCGGCCAAAGCGCGGCTATCCTCGGCGGTCCGCCCCACCCGGCCGTGCTCGCCAATCACCTGGCCGTCCACCATAACCCGCAAAGCCATATCGTTGGCGGTTTGGGACATGGCGTAAACGCCTGGCGCGGGCAACGCGAGACGCGCGCGATAAGTGCCGAAAGGCGCCACCGCGTCGCTGCCCGGCTCGCCGGCTTCGCCCGGGGCGAGCAACTGCTCCGGATAATGAATAAAGACCGCCGGGTCCAGTTGCGCGATATTCTCGCTGAAATCCGCGTCGGACAAATCGACCCAGCCGTCTTGCGCCCGGGGCTGCAGATAATTGTTGGGCGCGGCTAGAACGCTCACCACGACAAAGCACAGCATGACAAGTGAAAAGAAGCCGACACCCACAGCGATTTGCTTGTTCACCGGCGGCTCCTTTCCCCAAGGCAGGCGGACCCGGGCGATGCGCTCCGGAGCCAACGCGCTTGGGCCGGGACCAGCGTAGCGCGTCGCCCGCCTAGAGGCCTGAATTGCGGCGTGGCCGCAAGTTTGAGTCAAGTTCGGTGTTGTGGCTGGTCAGGTGGGGTGGGCGGTGAGGCGGTCGATGGCTTTGGCGTAGTTTCGGTGGGCGGTGCCCGGAACAAACGGCGGCCCTGTTGCGGGAGCTGGTGGCCCTGGGCATCCTCAGGGGCGCCGTCAACACGGACCGCGAGTCGTGCTTATTCGCCACGGCCCTTGATCTTCGAGCGATGGTGCCAGGCCGACCGTTGGTAGGGTAATGGCATGATCACTACCATTGATAAAGCGGGACGATTGGTAGTACCCAAGGCGCTGCGCGATCAACTGGGCATTGAACCAGGGGAGGTCGAGGTCTCGGCAGTGGCGAACGAACTCAGAATCGGCGTCCCGCCGGCCAGTCTGGTCAGGAAGAACGGCGACCTGGTGCTGCCCGCCACCGGCTCGCCGCTGACCCCGGACCAGGTCAGGAGGCTGCGCCTTGTCGACCAGCGCTGATGGCCATCTGCTACTCGACACCAGCGCGGCCGTCGCCATTGTCTACGAAGACAGCCCGTTCCACGCCGCCGCCGCCACAGCGGCGCGAGGCCGGACACTAGGCTTGGCCGGACACGCGGCCTTCGAGTTCATCTCCACGGTGACTCGCCTGCCCGGCGGCCAAAGAATCACCGGCGCTGAGGCCCTGTTAGTCATAGATGAGCGGTTCGGGCACTCCCGGTTCCTGACCCCGGAACAAACGGCTGCCCTGTTGCGGGAGTTGGTGGCCCTGGACATCCTCGGCGGTGCCGTCTACGACGGGCTGATCGGCGGAGCCGCGCGCGCCCACGGATTGCCGTTGCTGACCTGCGACCGGCGGGCGAAGCCGGTCTACGACGCGCTCGGCGTCACCTACCACCTGATCAGCTGACATATGAACCTGGCCCCAGGCTTACACGCCCCACCCCCGGCGTCACGGAGCCCGGGCGTCCGCCGGCATCCGCCGGTGATGTGCTCAGGGCTTGCACCTGACACAGTGTGAGGGTGCTCGATGGTGGTCATGGAACACCGTCCGGAGGGACTGCCGCGGATCGGCCTGTTCTCCCGGTTGACGGCGATCAGTGTGCGCATGCTGCGTCACTACCAGGAGCAGGGCGTCCTTGAGCCGGCCGAGGTCGATCCGTTCACGGGCTATCGCTTCTAAGCCCCGGCCCAGTTGACGCGGGCGCACTGGACCGTGCGGCTGCGCGACGCCGGGCTGCCGGTCAGCCAGATCGGCGAGGCCATGGCGAACCGCGGCGGTCCCGAGCGCCTGCGCGCCATCATGTCCGGCCGCGACGAGGCCGTCAGCGGCGCGACCTTCCTTGACCCGGAGTACCGCGAGTCCAGTGCCGACGCCGAAGTCTGGCTGCGGGTCGCCGAGCCTTTCACGCCCGTCGCGCCGCTCGACTGCCGGGAGGTCCCGGCGCGCGATGCCGTGGTCGCCACCCTCGTGGGCAGCTATGACCACATGCCCGAGGTCACCGCCGCCCTTGGCGCCCACATCGCCGCGCACAACCCGCGCACCGGCCCCATGTTCAACCTCTATCGGGTCACCCCGGCGCAGAATCCCGACCCGGCGGCCTGGGTGACAGACGTGTGCTTCCCGATCGAGGAGGCCTGACATGGCGCGGCCGACCACCCGGGACGACCTGGCGTTGGCGGCATCGGACGGCGCCGGGAAACTGCTCCACTTGGTCGACCACCTGCCCGCCGGGGCACTCGAGGCCGGGACCGTCGAGGGCGGCTCGCCGGCGGACCCCGGGCGCGGGCACACCTGGAAGACGCTGCCGGGCCTGAACCGATTGCGTTGAAAAGTCGCGGCCAGTCGGGTGTCGCTAATCGGAGACTTCGGCCTGATCGTAGGCAGCGCGCCGACAATCGCTGACGGCGGGCGGCGGCGACGCGAGCGCGGAAAACACTTGACAGACTGTATCGGTTCAGGGTCGAATGGCTGATCAAGGCGAAGCCCTGGACCGGGGTCGCGCCGCTACGGCCAACCGACGGACAAGAGAGCTGAGGATCACCATGCGCCGAGCCTTCTCCATTCTCGGAGTCTTAGCGATTACGGTTGGGCTGGCCCTCAGCGACCCACTGGGCCCGCCCCACGCCCAGTCCGAGGAGTCCGCGCCCGCGGCGGAGTCCGGGGCCGGTTCTGATGGCTCTGATGCCGCGGGCCGGGAGGCCGACGCTAACAAATGGCGGATCAGGCCGGCGGACTCCACGGTGGACAACCCGCGCACAGCATTTGATTTCGCGGCTGAGCCCGGGGACGCCTTGGCGGATGTGATGTTGATCGAAAACCTGTCTGACAAGGCTCAGACCATAGCCATCTACGGCCAAGAGGCGGTGCTGACCCCCGATGGCAAATACTCGGCCCCGCCTGGCCGGGCGCAAGAGGGATCATTCGGCGCCTGGATCATCCCGGCTTCGGATGAATTGACGGTCGATCCGTACGGCGAGGCGCAGGTGCCGTTCACCATTCAGGTCCCGGTCGGCGCCACCCCTGGCGACTACGATGGCGCGCTTTTCACGACCCTGGCGCAGTTGCCGAGCGCCGACGGCGAACAGGTGGTGGTGGATTTGCGGGTGGGCATCCGCGTCCATGTGCGGGTGGTCGGCGACCTTGCGCCAGCCCTGGCGATCAGCGAGATCACCCCGGTTCGCCTGGCGCCTTGGTGGAACCCGCTGCCCTCGGAGGTGGGGCTCAATTTCGCGGTCACCAACACCGGCAATGTCCGCGTCGAGGCCCGGGTCGCCACCCAGGTGGTAGCCGACTACTTGGTCAAAACGGATCGGTTCGACGGCCTCGACCCGGCCGAAACCCCCGAACTCTTGCCCGGGTCGACCATCACGCTGAGCGCCAAACCGGTCGAAGAGACGGGTGCCTGGGCGCGCAGCCCCTACTTCGCCAAACTGTGGGGCTTCGGCAAGCAGACTTTCACGGTCCACCTGGTCAGTGGCGAGGTGCCGCATTCGGACATCGCCGTCCCGACTGTCAGCAGGACTGTCGAGGTGTGGGTGATCCCGTGGATCCCCGCCGGGGTTGTTCTGATCGTGCTCTTGTGGTGTCTGCGGGCGATCTGGCGGCGGATCTTCCGAAAGAGCCGCGAGCGGCGCCAGGCGCAGAGAATCGCCAATCGCGAGGCCAAGAAGAAGGCCAAGTCCCCCGCCAAGCCCACGTCCGGCGGCGCCAAGCCGGCGCCCGATGCCGCCAAGCCCACGTCCGGCGGCGCCAAGCCGGTGCCCGATGCCGCCAAGCCCAGGTGGGGTGGCGCCCAGCCGGTGTCCGATGCGACGCCGCCCGGACCGGATGACGGGTCGGCCACGACCGCAGGTGATTGACCTGCGGGTGCCGCGTTCATCGGTGTTCGGCCGGGGCGACCGGTTGAGAGCCAGGTGCCCGAACGGGCGGCCGGCCGACGCGCTGGCTTGTCGGTTGGCCCACCCGTCAGCTGCGGTGGTGGTGGTGGTGGTGGCGCCATAGGCGTCGGAGGCAGCGCCGGCAATCAATCGGGTCGGCGCGCTGAAATTGCGGGCTGGTTCAGGAAAACGTCAGGAGGTCCGGGCCCAAATGATCAGCCCGCCCGGCGCGGGCGGCGGCGAATCGCCGATTTGCACTGATGGGAAGCTCCCGCCAAGCCGTGAACCGGTTCAGCTCGACTGGCCTCTTTGGGCGAGCGGCGCGGGCGCTGGGGCCACGGTCGGCCGGACGCTATCGCGACGTTGGCGTTGAACTGCCCAGGCAACAGACGGATCGCGGCGCCATGCAGTCAGCCGACGACTCGCCGCCGAGACAAAACTCGATCAAAATTTGAGTACTTTACCGGTTGAGTTTTTGGCCTTCACTTCGCTAGGCTGAAGCCAGTGGAGCAGCCGCACCGGTGCGGCGCACACATTGAGCACAAGGAGGTCTTCGAGTTATGAGAGTATTCGCGCGTGTCACAGGCCGACGGCTGGTGGCGGCGGTGTCGACCGTGGCGCTGGGCGGGGCGGGGATTTGCCTGCTGGGCGCAGCCCCGGCGCTGGCAGACCCGGATGATCCGATCCACTCGCATGTCGATTGCGGGGACGAGGTCATGCCGATCGACGAAGACGCCACCGAGGCGACCGTCAACCTATTCCAGAACATGTACTACAGCGCTGGCGACTTCATGGTGTACGGCCATCAAGAAGACCAGGCGTCCAACTCGGTCAACAGCCTGGGGATGCAAGACCCGTCACATGACTACGGCGTGTCCGCCGTCTACGACGCGGTCGAGCGCTATCCCGGCGTCCTGGGCTGGGACATCGGCCACGTCGAGTTGAAGAACGACAACGACGATTGGGGCTCGGCGGCGGGCACCGGCAGGCCCGCCGCGTACACGAACAGCAACGTTGACGCGGGCACCGGCAATGGGAACGCCAAGTATGTCTACACCGGCGCCGGCATCGACGGCGTCTCCGTGCAAGACATGGCGGACTGGATCGTCGAGGCCGCCTCGTGGGACGGCATCAACACCATCTCCATCCACTCGGTCAACCCGGTGACCTATGGCGTGTACGACAACAACCTGTACAAGCCGGGTCGCTGGCCGGGCCATTCGGACGGAACAGCCGCCAGCATGGTGTTGCCGGGCGGGGAGTTGAACGCCCGCTACGAGTCGTGGCTGGACGCCTACATCGACTTCAACGAGCTCCTCAAAGACGCCAACGGCGAGTACGTGCCGATCATCATGCGGCCATACCACGAGCATTCGGGCGACTGGTTCTGGTGGGGCATCGACGACATGGAGCGGGGCTGGCGCCCGGCCCAGATCGCCGAGTTCGAAGAGCTGTGGAAGTACACGGTGGACTATTTCCGGGACAACGGCGTGCACAACTTCCTGTACGCCATCTCGCCCGACCGCTCCCGTCTGGGCGAGCCGTCAGTCCTGTACCAGGATCTGAAAGACAACCCGGCCAAGAAGGACACCATCGACAAGTACATCGACACCAAGCTCCCGGTCAATCAGTGCTTCGAGTGGAACGGCCAACAGTTCTGCTGGCCGATGGGCGGCTGGGCGGACGCCGTGCGCGCCCAAGCCCACGTCGACGTGCAGACCGCTTACGACCTGGCTCAGACCCTCGACGCCAGCTCGCCCCAGTGGGACGAGCCGGTGATCATCAACTTCCAGGGCATTCCGCTGGACATCGACCCGGTCACGGGCGAGGTCTCGGAGACCGTCAGCACCGAGTTCGACGCTTGGTTCGTGCGCGACCCGGTGACGGGCACCTCGCGGTTCGAGGACCAGCTTTGGAAGAAGTGGTCCGAGGGCTTCCCCGGTCCCGGCTACGTGGATCTGTACGGCCTGGACAACTACTGGGAGAACGGCGCCGGCCACAACTACCATCCGTACACCGGCCAGACCGCGAAGCTCAAGCAAATGTTCGTGGCCTCGCTCAACATCATCGCCAAGCACGCCCGCGAGGACGGCAAACTGGTGGCGCTGACCGAGGGCAGCTTCTCCGGCGCGGAACTGATCAACCGGGTGGTCCAGGGCGGCCGTGACTCCTTCGGCAGCAAGTACCCCTACGCCAAGTACACGTCATACGCCTTGACCTGGTGGGGCGGCATTTACGACGCGACGCTGAGCGACACCGTCGACCACGCCAATTTCCGCTGGGTGACCGATTCCGCTCAACAGCCGATCGACAACCCGGTGCCCCACTGGTACGCGGCGGCGCCCGAATGCTACGTGCAAGAAGGCGACATCGACGTGGACTTGGAGATCCCGCAGTTCGCCGGCGGCCTGGGGGTTGAGTTCACCGCCACCTCGGTCTCTCTGTATGACGCGGCTTTGAGCGCCGACAAGGCGTGGATCGTCGGGTCGGGCGACCTGCCGGCGGTCAAGGTCGAGGACACGCGCCCCGGCGCCAGCGTGGGCTGGGACGCGACGATCACGGCCGGACAGTATCTGACCGGTCCCGAGCAAGTCGACGGCAAGGCTTTGGGCATCGCTCCGAAGGTCTTGGCGACGGCCGAGGGCCAGACGGTGACGCCTGGCGCGGCGGTAGCCGCTGGCGTCGGCTTCGTGGCCGGGACCGAATTCGGCTCTTCGCCGGCCGGCTCGTCACGCGGCGTGGCCACGCTCGGCGCGGACCTGTCCTACAAGATCCCGGCGTCGGTGGCGCCGGGCTCTTACCGGGGCGTCGTTTCCGTCACAGTCCTCTAACAGAGAGGTATTCGTTTGGCGCCCGTCCGACCGCGCTTTGGCCAGCCAGCGATGCGCAGGCCAACCCGGGCGGCCGGACGGGCTATAGACAACCTTGAGGTCAAGCACCCACCACAGCGCCCGATGCCGTCGGGTTCGGCGATTGCCGGGGTCGGCGGCGTCGGGTTGCTTTTTGGTCGGCACGCCCGGACCGCAGCACGAGACCACCCTGGGCGCGGTCGGGGCAGCCGCAGATTAGTTAGGAGCGGCCGAGCGATGGGCGAACAGACGATTGGCAGAGCCATATTCGCCGCGGCGTTGGTGATTGGGGTTGGCGGTTGTGGTTCGGCGCCCCCGGCGCCCACCTCGGCGCCGTCGGCGCCGGTCAGTTCTCCAGCGGTCGCGTCAGCCACGCCAGCGCCGACCGCCTCGCCTGTCACGAGCCCCGCGGTCGAGTCAGATCCGGCGGCGGACGCCCTGACGCTGGAGCAGGTCCACTGGCTCGATGGCGCGGGCGGGGTGCCGCAGCTCCTGTTCACGCCGCCGTTGGCAGTCAGCGGGCCGACCGCGCGGGTGGTCAGCCAAGGCGACGGGGCGGCCATCGCGTCCGGGGACTCGGTGACATTCCATTACGCCATGTACGCCGGCGACACCGGCCAGTTGGCCTATTCGACTTGGGCTGACGACGCACCACAGACGGTCTCGGCGCAGCCGACCGGCCTGTCGCAGACCTTTGCCGGGGCGCTGATCGGCAACCGTGTCGGAGCGGACATCATCTTCGCCACCATCGACTCTTCCCAGACCACGCTGAAAGAGAACCTGGTCACCATGTTCATGGCGATCACCGTGATCGAGGCGCGCCAACTCCCGTCCCGGGCGCAGGGCATGGCGGTCAGCCCGAAGCCCGGGCTGCCGGTCGTCAAACTGGCCGCGGACGGCAGCCCGACCATCACCATCCCAAGCGACCGCGTGGCCCCTCACGAGTTGGTGGTCCAGCCGCTGATCGCGGGCGCCGGGGCGCCAGTCGAGTCCGGCCAAACGGTCACGGTCAAGTTCACCGGCTGGCTCTGGGACGGCGCCGAATTCGATTCAACCTGGGGCGACAACGCCTCAATGGCCTGGCGGATGATCAGCGGCGAGACCATGCCGGGCCTGTTGGACGGCTTGCTCGGCCAGACCGTCGGCAGCCAGGTGCTCCTGATCATCCCGCCCAAACTGGCTTTCGGGGAATTGGAGATGGAGGGCATTCCGCCGCAGTCAACCTTGGTCTACGTGATCGACATCTTGGACGCCCGGTGATCCGCGACAGTGATCCGCGGCCGGATCGCGCGGCGATGTCATGACCGCTCGTGATCGACATCTTGGAGGCGCGGTGATCCGCGATCGGCGCGGCGGGCGCCGGGCGGCCATCGCGGGCGCCGCGGCGGCGATCTTGGTGGCCGCCGGGCTGGCGGCGGCGCGCGTTTTCGGTGGCGGC
>JAIROU010000370.1 GCA_031257375.1 Bifidobacteriaceae bacterium | reverse complement strand
GGGCGCGGCCGGGGCGACGGGATCGCCGACGCCGCGCAGCCCGGCCGCGGCGTCTACAACCCCATCGCCCTGATCAGCCCCGACGCCCAAAACTCCCAAACGCCCCGGGCGGACAGCCCCAACCACCCACACATCCTGGCGAAGCCTCCGCAAAATCGACGGGTTTCCAACTGCCTCCGCCCGGTGATCGCGGCGGCCTCCCCCGGGGCGGCCGCCAACCGAACCCGGAGTCAGGATCCCCGATGGCGCCTTGTCACACGCAGCCCGCCCGGCCCCCAACCGCCGGACGCGGTCGCCCACCCCACGGCCCACTGCCGTCGGCGCCGGATCCGGCCCTGCCGCCAACGCCGCCCCCGGCGAACTGGCCCCCGCCTGGCCCGGCCGCCGGGCAATACCCCATGACACCCTGTCCCGCGACACCCCGTCCCGCGACACCCTGTCCCGCGAACCCGGTTGGGGCAATTGCGGCCGCAGGCCACCCGCCAACCGGTCGCCAGGCTCCTGGGCGGAACACTCTGACCTGGGCAAACGGGGCGCGGCGCGGCGGCGGCATCGAGCGATGGCGGCCGTAACTGCCCCAACCGAACCTCGACCGCCCGGCCCGACGCCGGTTCCCGGCGGTGGTGGGGGGCCGCCGGCGACGATCCGGTCGCCGCTGGTCGTAGGCGGTGCGAGGATGCGGACCTCCGAGCCGACTGCTTTATGGCCCGGTTCGGGCCGACCGGGGAACGCGCTTCGGGCTGAACCCCGGCGGCGGCGCGGGCTTGGCGCGGCGGCATCGGGCGCGGGCGGCTGCCATGCGCTTGGGCGAACGCGGCGCCAGGCGCCGTGTTTGAGCTCAACGGCACGCTGACGAGCCAAAGCCCGCGCCTGCGCTGCGGTCCCGGGCGGGCGAGCCAAGTCTCGCCGCGGGGAGGTCGGTTCTTTGGCCTCCCAGCAACGCCGCCAGGGCGGCGGACGCCGTCTTGGCGCCGGCCCGCGCCAACGCCGCGAGGGCCGATGCGTCGGTGCCGCCCGGGAAGGACCAGACGGTTGGTCGGCGCCGCCGCCCGGGCGCATGGCCTCACCCTGATCACCGCTGACCAGCGCGCCCGACCCGTCTATGACTCCTTGGGCGTGCGATACCGCATTGCCGCCGCTGACACCGGCTGATCCGCCCAAGTCACTTGGCCGACAATCGCCAGACTTCCAAACTGCCAGACCGAGGAGTGGGGGATGTCGGCGCGCACTGTCGGCGTTTATTGCGTTTTTGGCGTTCAAGTGGGATGCTTGCGCCATGACGACGATGATTGCCCCTGAGACAATTCTGCCGCCGGATGACCCTGGCGACTTGGCAAGCCTGAACGCGCTGTTGCCCAAGCTGCCGCCCGACATCCGCAAAGGCCTGTCGACCTTCGTCAAAGCCCTGGCCGCCGGCGAGGCTGTCCGCATTGAGCCGGTCTCCATGATGCTGACCACCAGCCAAGCGGCTGAGGTGTTGAACATATCGCGGATGACGCTGGTGAAGCTGTTGGATGAGGGCCGGATCGCCTACGAACAACCCAACGTGCACCGGTTGTTGCGTCTGTCCGACGTGCTGGCCTACAAAGAAGAGCGATCCCGGAAGCGTGCCACCTACTTCGCAGAATCACTCCGAGCCGCCGAAGCAGACGGCCTGCTCCAGGAGAGCATCGGCGATTACACCGTTGCTTTGAAGAAGGCCCGGAGCGGCGAACGCGCATGACCGCAGTCTTCCTGGATGCCTGCGTGTTGGTGCCGGTCACGCTGACCAACGTGATCCTGACAGCGGCCGAAGACGGGCTGTTGGAGCCCTTCTGGTCTCCCGAAGTGATCGAGGAAGCGGTCGAAGCCATCAGGGAGGTCCACCCCGATATTCCCGAGGAGCGCATTCGCCACAGATTCGCCGCCATGGACGCGGCCTTTGGCCAGGCCAGTGTGCTGGGCGGTCCCGCGAGTGTCGATATCTGCGGTCTGCCGGATCCGGACGATCAGCATGTCGTCGCCGCGGCCGTCGCTGCTGGGGCGGAAATCATCGTCACAGCCAACATCAGGGATTTTTCCGATGCTCTGATGGCTTTGCTGGGAATCCAAGTCAAGTCACCCGACGAGCTATCGATGGGCTGTCTCGAAGCAGACGAGCAGGCAATCGTCGCAACCGTCGTGAAGGTCGCGGCCGCCTTGCACGATCCAAAACGAACGCCCGAGGACATCTTGATCGGCCTGGAGTTGGCAGGTGCACCTCGCTTCGCCGGTCAAGTCAGACACCTGCTGAACTCATGACACAAGCCGGTGGGCGCAGCGCTGACGGATGCGAGACGCCCGCCCGAGCAGAATCTGCCGCGTCTGACCAGCCTGGTGCGCGGAGTGATTCCAGTAGCGGGGCATTCGTTGTCGGCCGAGCCGTGCTCTCACGTCTCGACTCCAGCGCCGGCCAGATCACGCCAGACAGGGCGGGCCGCCGCGCGGGAGGGCGGGACCGCCGGTTCCGTCGGTGTCGTCCGGGCCGTGCCCGATGCCGCCCGCGCGGCCGCCGTCGCCCGCCCCGGCCGCGCGAACGGGGCCGGGGACGTTCCCGCCGGCGCCGGGGCGTGGCGCGCCGCGCGGGGCTCGTATAATCGATGGGTTTCCAACTGCCCCCGACCGGTGATCGCGGCGGCCTCCCCCGGGGCGGCCGCCAACCAAACCCGGAGTCAGGATCCCCGATGGCGCTTCGCCGCATGCCGCCCGGCCGGCCCCCGACCGATAGGGCCGCCCAGTCGGCGCCCCGCGCGGGGGCGGGCCGC
>JAIROU010000364.1 GCA_031257375.1 Bifidobacteriaceae bacterium | reverse complement strand
CGGGTCGGCGCGGCGGCGAAGGCCTGTTCGTCGAGCGAGAAGTCGACCTCGTCAGTCCCTGCCATAGCGCGCCTCCGCCAACCAGAAGTAGACATAGCCGGCGCCCAGCGCGACTGCCGCGTAGGCCGCGCCCAGGCCCCATTCGGCCGGCCCGGCCTGGACCTCGGCCAGGACGGCCGAGCGGGCCAGGCGCAGATAGAGGGCGAACGGCTCGTAGATGGCCAACTGCCCCAGGACGCCGAAACCGGCCGCCAGGACCTCGAGCGAGAAGAAGACCCCGGAGACGTAGCGGGCCAGCTGGGTGAAGATCGGCACCAGGTTGCCCAGGTCCGGCGTCGCCGAGACGACCCGGGCCAGGAAGCAGCCGCAGCCCAGCACGAACATGTAGACCAGGGCCACGGCCGGGACCAGCAACAGCCACGACCAGGTCGGCCGGTGGCCCTTGGCCACCACGATCACCAGCATTATGACCATGGCCGGCCACATCATGATCAACTCGGTCAAGGTGACCGAGATTGGCAGCACGGCGCGGGGGAACTCCAGCGCCCGCACCAGTTTGATTTTGGAGGCGATCGCCCGCCCGGCGTTGTTCAGGCCGGAGGCCATGAACTCGAACAGAAAGGTGCCGATCACCAAGTAGGACAAGAAGTCTTCGACGCCGCGCGAGGCGCCGGTGATGACGATCCCGAAGACGACGTAGAAGACGCCGACTTGCAGGAGCGGTTTCAGCACCCCCCACAGCTGGCCCAGGTAGGAGCCCTGGTTCTTGCCGTAGGCGTCGGATCGGGCCAGTTCCCAGGCGAAGTCGCGCCGCCGCCAGATCGACGCCGTGTAAGCCCCCAGCCGCGGACGGGCGCCGAGCCGTCGCAGGCCGTGGCGCTGGGCCAGCGCGGCCGCCTCGGCCGAGGAAAGGGCCGGCGGCCGCGAAGGTGAGTCCACCCCACCAGGTTATCGCCCCGCTCCGACGCGGTATGGGGCTAGGGTTGTCTCGTGCTGAGGTTGGACCACGTCGTCAAGGATTATCCCTGGGGCTCGGTCGACCAAGTGCCGCGCCTGCTCGGCTTCGAGCCGACCGGCCGACCGGTGGCGGAGGTTTGGCTGGGCGCCCACCGGACGGCATCGGCGCTGGTGGCGCGGGGCGAGGACGACGCCGGGGTGTCCCTGCGCGACGTGATCGCCCGAAACCCGGCCGTCTGCTGCGGCGCCGGCGCGGCCGAACTGCCGTTCCTGCTGAAGATCCTGGGCGTGGCCGAGCCGCTGTCGCTGCAGGTCCACCCCGGCGGCGAGCAGGCGCGGACGGGGTTCGCGCGCGAGGCGGCGGCCGGGATCGCCGTCGACGCGCCCGACCGCACTTACAAGGATCCGAACGTCAAACCGGAGATGGTTTACACCCTGGCCTCGTTCGAGTTGCTGGCCGGGTTCCGCCGGGCCGAGGACGTCCGCGCCTCGCTCGAGCCTCTTACCGGGACGTCGAGGCTGGCCAAAGCCCTGGCCGCGGCCTTGGCGCCGGGGGACCGGGAGGGCCTGCGGCGGGCCGTCGAGATCGCTTTGACCGGGGCCGAGGCCGGGGCCGGGGAGTTGGCCGAGTTCACCGCCGCCTGCCGGCGCCAGTTGGCCGCGCCGGGCGGCGACCCCGGCCCCTACGCCCTGCCGGTGGCCCTGGCCAAGCGCTACCCGGCCGACCGCGCCCTGGCCGTGGTGATGATGATGAACCACTTCTCGCTCGCCCCCGGCGAGGCCCTATACCTGCCGCCCGGGACCCTGCACGCCTATCTGCGGGGCTTGGCTGTGGAGGTCATGGGGGCCTCGGACAACGTTCTCAGGGCCGGGTTGACGGCCAAGTACACCGACCCGGCGAGGGTCGTCACGACGATCGACTGGGCCGGGCGCGGCCCCATCCGCCCGGCCGTCACGCGCCAGGGCGCGATCCGGGCGCTGCGGCCGCCGCTGGCCCTGTTCCAACTGGCCGACATCCGCGTCGGTGGGCCGGTCGAGGTCCCGCTGTCCGGTCCCCGGATCGCCCTGGCGCTGGACGGCGAGGTGACCGCCTTCACCGACTTGGGCTCGCTCCACCTGTCGCGCGGCCAGTCCCTGTTCGCGATGGACGCGGAGGGTCCGATCACCCTGCGGGGCAAGGGCCGGGTGATCCTGGCGGCGCCGGGGGAGAAGGCGGCCGGGCGGGCCGTTTGACCGCCCGGGGCGGCGCCGAACCGGGCAGGATACCGCCTGGAGGGCCGAAACCGGCGCTAAACGTGGCGGTAGCGTAAACAATGTGACCTCAGGACTTGCGAAGATGACAAAGCTGTAATTTCATTGGTGCAACCGTTTTTCCAATTGGACGCTGGCAACTAGGAGACGACACGTGTGGAATGTGCTGGGTGAAGGCGCTCTCACCCTGGAATCGGGCGTGATCGATCCTCGGTCGAATGTGCTCGACCTGTTCCCGGGCCGCGACGACTCCGGCCCGCTGAGCTGGCAGGCGCGGGCTTTGTGCCCGCAAACCGACCCGGAGGCCTTCTTCCCGGAGAAGGGCGGCTCGACCCGCGAGGCCAAGCGCATCTGCTCGGCCTGCGAGGTCCGGGCCGAATGCCTCGACTACGCCCTCGCCAACGACGAGCGTTTCGGCATCTGGGGCGGCTGCTCCGAACGCGAGCGGCGGCGTTTGAAGCAGCGCCGGTCCCTGTAACTGTGCCAAGTCGAACCGGAGTCGGCCTGGGCACGCCTGCCCGGCCGATGGCGGCCGGGCTGGTTGGCGCGGCGGCGGGCGCGGGCGGGTTGGCGGGGGCGGCGGAAGTCGTCGCGGTGGTGGTGACCAGGGGCCGGTCGGAGTACCTGCCCCGGGCGCTGGTGGCGCTGGCCGCCCAGTCGGCGCCGCCGGACGCGGTCATCCTGGTCGACGCCGGGCCGCGATCCGACCCGGCCATCGCCGAGATGGCCATCCGCTGCGGGATCGACCGTCAGCGCTTGACGGTGGTCCACGCGCTGCGGGCCAAGAACTTCGGGCAGGCGGCGGCGGCCGGGCTGTTCGGCCGCGAGGCCGGGGACTTGATCTGGCTGCTCCACGACGACTCCTACCCGACCCCCGACTGCCTGGCCAACCTGTTGGCGGCGGTCGAACTGGCGCCCTCGGTGGCGGTGGCGGGGCCCAAACAGGTCCGGGCCGACGACCCGGGCCGCCTGGGGGAGGTCGGGGTGACGACCACCCCGCTCGGCCGCCGCCTGCCCCACGGCCAGGACGGGGAACTCGATCAGGGGCAGTACGACCGGCTCGACGACGTGCTGGCGGTGGGAAGCGCCGGGATGCTGGTCCGGGCCGACGTCTGGCACCGCCTGGGCGGGTTCGCGCCCGCCCTCGGGCCGTTCCGCGACGGGCTCGAGTTCTGCCGCCGCGCCCGGCTGGCCGGGCACCGGGTGGTGGTCGAGCCGACCGCCGTCTTGGAGCACGAGCAGGCCGCCTACCGGGGCCTGCGCGGCCACCCCCGCCGTCGGCGCCGGGTGGAGGGGGCGCCCGCCCCGGCCATGGCTCCCGCCCCGGCCGGGGCGCCGGGCACAGTCCAAGCGCCGGGCGCGGCCCAGACGACAGCCCAAGTCAAGGTCCAAGCACGGGCCGCAGCCGCCGAACCGGGCGACGGGTCGGCCCCGGCTGCGGCCCCTGTGCCCGCCCCAGCCCGGCCAGCCGATTCGACGGCGCGCTCCTACGGGGCCAGGCGGCGGGCCTTCATCTTCACCGAGCTGGTCGACGCGCCGCTGCCGCTCTGGCCGCTGGTCTGCCTGGCCGCGCTGGCGGCCGGGGTCGGCCGCTTCGTCTGGCGGATCGCCTCGAAAGACTTCCGGCTGGCGGTGGACGAGATCTGGTCGCCGGTGGCGGTGCTGACCCGGTTCGACGCGGTCGCCCGCGCCCGCCACGTCGCCCGCCGCACCCGGCGGCTGCCCCGGCGGCGGCTGGCGCCGCTGATGATCAGCGCCGGCGAGGCCCGCCAGGCCCGGCGCGACCGCCGGGTGACCGAGGACGAGTTGCGGCGCCGCGCCTTGGCGCCGACCGAGATCGAGATGGCCGAGCAACACCAGTTGGCGCTGCGCCGCCGCCGCATGCTGGTGGCGGTGACCCTGGTGACGCTGGCGGTCGGCGGCGCGGCGCTGTACCGGCTGATCGGCCCGGGCTTCCTGACCGGCGGGGCCTTGGGCCTGCAAGAGGCCGCGGCGGCCGACCTGGCGCGCCTGGCCGGCGGGGGCTGGCTGGTCCAGGGGCTCGGCCAGGCCGGACCGGGCGACCCGTTCAACGCCGTCCTCGCCCTGATGACGCTGCTTTGCCTGGGCGACGGCGCGACCGCCGTCAAACTGATGCTTGTGGCCGCGCCCCTGGTGGGAGTGCTGGGCGCGTGGTTCGCGGCCGGGGCGGCCGCCCGCTCGGTCTGGATCAGGGCCTGGGTGTGCCTGTTCTACCTGGCGGCGCCGTCGTTTTGGCTGGCCGTCAGCGACGGGCGGCTGGGCGCGGCGGTGACCCACGCCGCCCTGCCCTGGGCGCTGCTCGGCCTGGCGCGGGCGATCGGGGTGAACCGGCTCGACATCCGCCCGGCCGTGGTCGGCGCCGAGGGCCAGGTTGGCCGGTCGGCGCTGGTCAGCCGCCCCGGGTCGGTGGCGGCGGCGGCCTTCGCCGGTCTGGTCTTCGCCGTGGCGGCGGCCGGCAGTCCGTCGCTGCTGGCCCCCGGGCTGGTCGGGCTGGCGGCGGTCTGCCTGGTGGCCGGCCGCGGCCGGCGGCTGCGCCTGGTCTGGTCGGCCCTGCCCGCCCTAGCCCTGTTCGCGCCGCTGATCTGGGGGGCCGCCCGGGACGGCGCCTGGCGGTCCCTGCTGGCCGACCCAGGGCCGGTCTTGGCCTACGACCCGGCGCCCTTCTGGCTCCAACTGCTTGGCTGGCCCCGGCGGCCGGTCTTGCCCGAGTTCCTAGGCTCCGGCGCGGCCGACCTGGTCGCCGCCGGAGTCACGGCCGCGCTGGTGGTGGCGGCCGGGCTGGCGCTGATCCGGCCGGGGCGGCGAGGCCGGGCCGTCCGCTGCGGCTGGCTGGCGGCGCTGGCCGGCGCGGCCGCCATTTTCGGCCTGAACCGGGTGGCCGTCTCGGTCAGCGGCCTGGAGCCGGTGACGGCTTGGAGCGGCGGCGCCGCCGACCTGGTCCTGGCCGGATTGTTGGTGGCGGCCGCGGTCGGCTTCGACGGCCTGGTTGGGGAGGCGGCCGCGGCCGGTGCGGCGGGGGACGCCCGGCGGCGGGTCAAGGCCGCCCTGGCGGCGTTCGGGGTGGCGGTCCTGGCGGCCGGCCCGCTGGCCGGATGCGCCATCGACGTCTGGCAGCGGTGGCACAATTCCGAGGTCCGCCGGGCCGTGACCAGCCCCATGCCGCCGATCGTCGCGGCCGAAGCCGAGGGACCCCTGGCCACCTACGCCGTGACGCTCAGGACCGACGGCGCCGGCGCCGAGGCGGTCTTGCACTGGGATGTCGTGCGCGGGTCGGGCCGCCAGATGAGCCAGTCAGACGGGATCGTCGGCGGGCGGCGGCTGACCGGGCTGCCGGGCACGGTCGAGGCGGCCGACCGGGCGGTCCAGGCGATCGACCGAGAGCTGGCCTCGATCGCCGCCCGCAATCCGGGCGAGGCGGCCGCCGAGCTGTCGCTGTCCGGCATCGGGTTCGTGCTGGCCGCCGCTGACGACGCCGACCTGGCGGCGGCCCTGGACGCGACCCCCGGCCTGACCCGCGTGCGCGAGGGCGACGGCGGGGCGGTGGTCTGGCGGGTCGCCCCGGCGGCCTTGGAGTCCGGGCCCATCGCCGTCGACGCGGCCGCCCGGCTGCATGTGCTGAGCCCGGACGGGGAGGCGTCGGCGCTCGAGTCGGGCGCCGGGGCGGAAATGTGGGCCGATCTGCCGGCCGGGCCGGACGGCCGCCGCCTAATCTTGGCCGAGCGGGCCGATCCGGGCTGGCGGGCCTCGCTCGACGGGGTCGAGTTGGAACCGGTGGCGGGCCAGGCCGACGAGTGGCGCCAAAGCTTCGAACTGCCGGCCGGCGAGGGGCGCCTGCGCGTCTGGCACGCCCCGAACTGGCCGCTGATCGCCGGCCAAGTCGCGGTCTTGGCGTTGGCCGGGCTGCTGGCCCTGCCGATCCGCCGCTCGACCACGGCCCCTAAGGACAACTGATGAAGGCGTTTAGGCGGGTGGCCGCGATAATGGTGGCGTTGGCCGTGCTGGTCGGCGCGGCCGGGCTGGTCTGGGCCGACCGGGCCTTCCCGCCCGCGCCGGCCGAGGGCGGCAGCCCGGCGGTGGTCGTGGTCGCCCCGGGCGACTCTAGGGTCGTTTGCGCGGGCGGGTTGAAGCTCGCCGGCGAGGGCGATGGCGCGGTGGTCTACGACCCCCGTTTCGACCCCAACCCGACCAGCGTCGACTCGCTCATCCGCGGCCTGATCGACTCCGAGGCCGGCGGCCAGTCCCAAGCCCTTGATGAGCAGTCCGCCCCGGCCCGTTTCGCCGCCCGCGCGGTCGGCTTGGCGGTCAGCCAGGAGGTCGTCGGGGAGGCGCCGGTCGCCTTGACCGCCTTCGCCGTCGATGCCGCCGGGGCCGCCGATGCCGCCGGGAACGTCCCAGCGCCGGTGGCCGCCGGGGCGACTTTCCAGCATCTGGCCGATGGCGACTTGCGCGGCGTGGCCGCCAGCGCCTGCGTCCCGGCCAACTCCGAGTCCTGGATCGTGGCCGGCTCGACCGAGACCGGGTCCTCGTCCCGCCTGCTGCTGACCAACGCCGGGCAGACCAGCGTCCGGGCCGACCTGACGCTGTGGGACGGGGCCGGGCTGGTCGAGGCGGTCGGCCTGGGCGGCTTGACGGTGCCGCCGGCCTCCCAGCGGGCGGTCCTGTTGGAGGGCTTCCAAGGCGAGGCCGCCAGGCTGGCGGTGCGGGTCAGCGCCACCGGCGGCGACCTGGCCGTGTTCTTGCAGCACTCGCGGCTGGAGGGCCTGACCCAGGGGGGCGTCGAATTGGCCACGCCGGGACTGCCCCCGGCCACAGAGTTGACCGTGCCGGGCCTGAACGTCAGCCAATCGACCTTCGACTCGCCCCGCACCTCGGCCCTGCGGGTGCTGGCGCCGGGCGACCGGGCGGCCCGGTTGAGCGTCGAGCTGTGGGGGCCGGACGGCCCCGCCGCCCTGCCCGGGCTGGAAGACGTGACGATCAACCCGGGCGCCGTCACCGACCTGTCGTTGGGCGGCCTGCCGGAGGGCATTTACACCGCTGTCATCCGGTCCGATCAGCCGGTGGTGGCGGCCGGGCTGTCCCTGCGGACCGGCGGCGAGGACCAACCGGAGGAGTTCGCCTGGACGGCATCGGCGGCATCGGCGGCGTCTGGCTACCTGGTCTTGCCGTCCTCGGACCTGGTGGCGCGCCTGGCCGTGGCGGCGGCATCGGAAACCCGGGTCGAACTGACCCCGGTCGGCCTGACCGGCGAACTGGGAGCGACCGTCGGCGTCGACGTGGCGGCCGAGACCACGTTGGCGCTCGACCTGGCGGCGATGGGGGCCGATGCCGAAACCGCCGCCGTGCGCTTCAGCTGGGCCGGGCCGCCCGGCTTCTTGGCCTTGGCCGTCAGCGCCGAGGACGTGGACGGCGAACTGATCTCGGCCGTCTTGCCGGCCGGCCTGAGCCCGGCCGCCCGGCAAGTCCGGTTGGCGCCGTGATCACCACTCGATGGTCTTGACCGGCTCGAACGTGTCGGCGTCCCAGACCAGCAGGCCCCAGGCGCTGGCGACGTAGAAGTTCGAGCCGATCCTGAGCCCGCGCACGTCGAGCCAGTTCTCGCCCCAGGCGCTGGGCAGCGACAGGGTCTGGCGCAGTTCGAGGTCGCCGGCCGGGTCGGCGCCGAAGACGAGGTAGTCGATGCCGACCGTCTCCTGGTAGGTCAGGGCGGCGAAGGCGATGGCCGAGCGGGCCGGATCGGCCAGCACCGCCCGGTGGTCCATCAGGGCGAATGAGTCCTGGTAGGCGGGCGGCAGGGGCAGGCTGGCGCGCAGGGCCACGTTGAGCGGGTCGGAGATGTCGAACAGGGCCAGCTTCAACCCGCCGGTCAGGCCTTGCTCGTCGCCGGCGTAGCCCAGGCCGATCAACTCGCCCTCGCCCCAAGGGTGCAGGTAAGCGGAGAAGCCGGTGATCTTGAGCTGGCTGGCGACCTTCGGAGCGGTCGGGTCGGACAAGTCGATGGCGAACAGCGGGTCTGTCTGCAGGAAGGTCACCACGTAACCGGTGGCGCCCATGAAGCGGACCGACTGGACCTGCTCGTCGGGCATCAGGTCCGGGATCTGGCCGATCATCGCCAGGTCCGGCCCCAGCACGTACAGGGCCGACGTGGACGACCAGTCGTCCGGGTCGGTGACGGTGGTGGCGACGCGCAGGTTGGACTGGTACTCGTCAAAGGCGAACTGGTCGACCACCTGGCCGGGGATCGCCCCCTCGGCCGCGACCTCGAGGGCGCCGCCGTTCAGGGCCAGCCGGATGACGTGGGTCACCGGCGTGCCGGACCGGACGGAGATGCCGAATTGGTCCAGGACGGCCGCCAGGCCCTCGGTCTCCCAAGCGGTGTTGGCCAGGTAGAGGTTCTGGTCGCTCATGTACACGGTCGAGGCGCCCCCGAGGATGGCCTGGCGGCCGAGCTCTTGTTGGGCGCCCAGGTCGATGGCGGTGGCGACGACGTATTCGGCGCCGGCGGGCCGGTCCCAGATGGCGATGTCGTCCGGGGCCAGGGGCTCGAGCCGGCCGTCGCGGCCGACGCAGGGCACGAAGCTGGCCGGAGCGGCCGGGTCGATCTGCTCCTCGTCCCACAGCCAGTAGTGCGAGACCGTGTAAAGCTGGCCGTCGAGCAGCCGCGACTCGCGGTAGTCGCCGTCCTGGACGAAGGTCGTCAGCAATTGCGGCTGGGACGGGTCGGACACGTCGTAGAGCAGGACCGCCGTCTGGCCGACCAGCCCGCCCTCGGCGGCCAGATGTTCGGCGGCCGCCTCGGAGCCGTCGAACGGCTCGGCGTAGGCGGCGCGGTACTGGTGCGCCAGGACGGCCAGGACGTCACCGTGCAAGAGCAGGTCGGCGACGGTGAACTCGACGCCGTAGTCGGGCGCCTCGACGCCTTGGTCGGCGTCGATCCGGGCCGTCTCGCGGGTGTCGGCCCCGTCCGCCTCGAACAGCACCACCTGGCCGCCCGAGACGACGAAGATGGTGCTGCCGTCAGTTTTCACGATGTCGCCCTCATCGATGCCCTCGACCTGGACGTTGGTGGCGGTGTGGTCGGCGCCGGCGGTGGCGGCCTCAGTCGCCAAGGCCATCTCCCGGCCGCCGGCGCTGTCCTGCGCGGTCGCGCCGAACAGCACGAAGTCATTCTGGGACGACCAAGCCTTCTCGAGGGCGGCGTAGACGCCGTCGTAGGTGGCCGGGCTGGCCACGACCGGCCGGGCGGGGGTCCCGGCGGACAGCTTCGGCTCGCGGATGGCGGCGTAGACCACCGTCGCGGCCAGGGCCAGGCAGGCCACGGAGGCAGTGGCCAGGAGCGGCAGGCTGGGGCGGCGCTTGGCGCCGGCCGGGCGCGGCCGCCGGGCGCGGCGGGGCGGGCGGTGCCCGCGGCCGGGGGCGGGTTGGCCGGCCTGGGTGGCCTGGGTGGCCTGGGTGGCCTGGGTGGGTCGGCTGAGTTGGTCGGGCGGCTCGGCCGCCAGGCGTTCCCGCAGGCGGGCGGTCAGCTCCGGGTCGGGCCGCAGTTGTTCGCGCATCTGGCGGAAGATCGGGTCAGTCATTGAAAATCTCCTCCCGGAGTTGGTCTCGCATCTCCGCCCGTCCCCTGGACAGGCGCATTTTGACGGCGCCGGGCTCGAGTCCCAGCAGGCTGGCGACCTCGGCGATCGGCAGGTCTTCGAAATAGAACAGGTAGAGCACGGTGCGGACGCCCTCGGGCAGCCGGGTCAAGGCCCGGAAGACGGTGTCCTGCCGCTCGACGGCGAAGGTGAACTGGGCGGCGGCGGGGGCCGGCGGGTCGTCGGCGGTCAGCGGGACCACCCGCGTGCGCCACGATGACGCCGCCACCCGCCGGGAGACGTTCAAGGTGGTCCTGAGCAGCCAGGCTTTGCGGTGCTCTTCGCTGCGGCAGCGCGGCTGGAGGCGGTGGTAAGTCAAGAAGACCTCCTGAAAGGCGTCCTCGGCATCGCCCTTGCAGGCGGTGTGGGTGACGGCCACGCCGTTGACCATGGCGCCGTAGCGCTCGATCACCGCCTCGGTCCGGGCCAGCGCCTCGGCCGGGTCGATGGCCGGGCCTAGGTCCGGGACTGGCGGCGCGGCATCGGCGGCGGGCGGTGCGGGATAACCGCCGACTGGCGGTGGGGGATGGACGCCAGCGGGCGGCGGCTGGGCGGACGGGACTGTCCACGCGGGGTCGGGGGCTAGTTCGTCTTTGCCTGGCACAGCTTTCTCCCTAGTGTTGAAGCGGCCTTCGCCTATAACTCCATCGTCGGCTGGGAAAGGCAACGACTCAGGGGCAATTCTCCGGCCGGCGCTAATCCCAATCGGTCGGCCGGTTGAATCCGGGGTCCACTTCCTCGGGCGGCATCCGCCACAGGTGGCCCAGTTGCTCCACCACCACGTCTAGGATCAACAGCCCCAGGTCGCGGCTGTCGACGGCGCGGGCCTCGATCGGGCGCCGGTAGAGCACGATCCGGTCCGGCAGTCCATCGGCCGCCGGGAAGGCGCGGGCCAGGGGCACGCCGGGCTCCCAGGACGGGTTGTCCGAGGGCGGCACCGGCGCCACCGCCACCTCGGTGCGCGCCAACCGGCGCTCCCAGTTTCGCTGCAGCCGGGCCAGGGTGGCCCGGACGTGCTCGTCGAAGCGGTCGGCCCGGCTGAGCGCGCCCGGCAGGCCGGGGGGAAGCAGGGGGCCGCGCGGTCCGCGGCCGCGCCGGTCCCGGCGGCGCCCCGAGTCGCGCGGCGGCAGCCGGGGCGGGGTGGTCGACTTCTGGACGGGCTGGTGCTGCCGACGGAACACCGTCCCAGGTTACCCCGCCGGCACCGGGGAGGCGGCGGGGAGGCGGCGAACCGGCGTGGCGCCGCCGCGCCCAGGGCCGGACGGGTTAGGCTGCCAGGGTGGCCGAGATTCGCCGTCGATGCAAACACGTTGGTTGTCCGGATGAGCCGGTGGCGACCATGACTTACACCTACCGGGACGCCACCGCCGTGCTCGGCCCCTTGGCGGCCGTGGCCGACCCCCATGGGTACGACCTGTGCGCCCGACACTCCAGCCAAGTGGTCCCGCCGCGCGGCTGGGAGGTCATACGGCTGGCCCCGCAGATGCAACCGGTCGGCCCGACCCAGGACGAGCTGGCGGCGCTGGCCCAGTCGGTGCGCGAGCGCGGCCGCCGCCCCAGTGGCGGCTATCCCGACTCGGTGGCGGTCTCCGGCTCCCGCCACGGCCACCTGCGCCTAGTCCCCGGTCCCTGACCGGCCGCCCGGCGCTGGCCGGCGCCGATGGCCACGAGGCTCTGCTGCGGGTGGTTGGCGGTGTCGGCTTGGAGGGAGTGTCCCCGGGTTTGAGACGAAAGGTCCGTCCCCGTGTTTATGGGGTGGGTGGGGTTTTGTGGCGGTGGTGGAGGATGGCCTGGCGGGCGGGGTCGAACCAGCGGGGTGGTTTGAACTCGAACCGGCCGTCGTCGCGGAGTTTCGGTTCCCAGCCGGGCGGGCCGTTCCGGGGTGGTTCGACCAGTCGGTGATGCGACGGGCATAATAGTACAAGATTATGAAGATTAGTGGGGCCACCTCGCCACCAGGGTATCACATAATGGGCCTCGCAGGCCTCCGGGGGGCGGTCGCAGCCGGGGAAGGAGCAGCCGCGGTCTCGGACTGTCAGGGCCGCTCGGAGCCCGGCCGGGATGATTCGGGTGGCCCGGCCCACGTCCAGCACTTGACCCTTGGCCCCGAGGACGACCCGCATCGCCTCCGAGTCGCAGGCCAGCCAGGCGAACGCCCTTTGGCCCAGGCGCTCCCCGGAGACTGCCAGCCGCGCCCGCGATTGGTCTTCGGCCTCGCTTGGTCCGGCGGCGGATTGGCGGGCCAGGTCCGCCGCGTTGACGGTGATGACTAGCCTGGCGCCGGCGGCGCCCAGCGGCGCGGCGTTGCCGCAGGACTGGGCGTGGCGGCAGAGTTCGACTAGCGCCGAGGCCCGAGCTTGGGCGCGGTCGACCAGTTTGCCGTCGGGGGCCTTGGCCTGCTGGCGCCGGGTCTTGTCGGCCATCTTGTCGATCACGGATCGGACGCGCTCGGCCTCGGTCGAGGGCAGGAGCCCCCTCAGGCTGGCTGTGCCGTCGCCGTTGTCGGACACTTTGAAGAATTGCCGCGACTCGGCTCGGCGCAGTTGGCGGGCGGCCTTGGCCTCGGCGGATGCTTGCGCGACCTCGGGGGCGACCTGTTCGAGGATTTCTTCTCCCGACCGCGCGAGCGCGTCCGAGGCGCGGTCTTGGGCCGCGGCCGCCAACTGCGACTCGGCCAGGGCCAACTGGTCCCGGTCGAGGTCGCGGGCGACGTCCCCCAAGACTCCGGCGACGGCCTCGACCTGGAACTGGTTGACCGCCCCGGCCAGGGCGGCCTGCCGGATCAGGTCGAAGCGGCCGGCCTGGCGGGCGGCCATCACCAGCCTGGTGGCTTGGCGGCGGGTCAGATTCGCTTTCAGCATCAGCCAGGTGATCAACCCGGTGGCGGTCACCTGGCTGGCCAGGTCGCCCCGGTCGGCCGCGCCGACCAGTTCCGAGACGGCCGCCGCGACCGCGTTGCCGGCTTCGAGCAGGCCCGTGATCTGATCCAAGACCCGCGCGTCCGCGCCCAGCGCCGCGGCACCGCCGGGGCCGAGGCGCGCGCCCAATTCCGATGCCGCCGCGTGCACCGCCGAGACCAGCTGGCCGACATCGCCCAGGTTGGCTATCAGGGCCGCGACCTCGGCCACCGCCGGGCTGGTGTCGGGTTGGTAGGAGCCGATCGGCGCCACACCCGGCCCCGGCCCGCCCGCCGCGCTCGGGCGGTCCACTCCGGGGGCGGCCCAAAAGACATCATCAGCCGTTGCCGCGCGGACGGGCGGGTCGCCCTGGCCCGCGCTGGGGCCTTGGTCGGCGGCGGGGCTTGGGTCTGGCTCTCCCGCGGTGCCCGGCTGATCCACTCCCGGCGCGGCCCGGGAATCCTGGCTTGGCCTGTCGGCATCGGCGCACGGATTGCTCCGGTCTGCGGCGGGGCTTGAGTCCCATCCTTCTGCCGCGCGCGGGCGGTCCACCCCTGGCGTGGCCCAGAAATCTTGGCGCGGACCGTCGGAATCGGCGGATGGGTTGGCTTGGCTCGCTGCCCGGGGGTTGTGGGCGCGGCGCCCGCCGACGGAGTCCTTGGCGTCACGGGCGGAGGCTGGATCGAGCGGGCGCGGCCCGTCCTGGAAGGGCGCTTCATGTCCCTTCTCGGGATCACCGTGGGGCCTAGCGGACATGATACAAGTATAGCGCACAACCATTCGAACACGCAACGATTGTTCGATGGCGTTTGAGAGGCTTCTCTGACCTTTTTGGGCTTCGCCGGCATGTGTGGGTGGTTGGGGCCGTCCGGCTAGCTGTCCGGGCGGGCTGATGGGGAGGTTTGAGCGTCGGGGCATGATCAGGGCGGCGTGAGGTTGTCGGTGTTGCGGGACCCGCAGTGCGAGGCTTCCGTTCTGGGGGTCTGGGTCTTGTTGGGCGATGGGCGCGAACCGCCGGCCGAGTGCGTGGCGGCGGACGGCGCGGGCCGGATCGCGCCGGCCGGATCGCGCCGGGCGGATCGCGCCGGGCGGGGTGGCGCGGGCGGGGTGGCGCGGGCCGGCGGAGGGCTTGGAATCGAGCCCGCCCGCAGCCGCGCCCCGGGCGCCGCCCCGGCCGGTCGGCCGGGATCGTTCCGGCGCCGCCACCCGGGCCGGCCGGGACCGCCCGCCGCGGCCGGACCGCGCGGCGCCGGCAATCCCATCGCCCCGGCCGCGCCC
>JAIROU010000361.1 GCA_031257375.1 Bifidobacteriaceae bacterium | reverse complement strand
CGCCGGACTGGTCGCGGCGGCCATCGTCCAGTTGGTCGTACACGAATTCGGGCATCTGCTGGGCGGCTGGTTGTCCGGCTACCGGTTCGTCTCGATCCGGTTCGGGTCGCTGATCTGGGTGAGGGCGTCCGGAAAAGTCCGCCTGCGCCGGTTGCACTTCGGGGGGCTGAGCGGCCAATGCCTGATGGCGCCGCCGGGCGCGGCCGACGGCGGCGAAGGGCACCGCATGCCTCATTTTCTGTACAACCTGAGCGGCCCGGCCGTGAACTTGGCGCTCGGCGCCGTCAGCGGCGGGCTGGCCTTGGCGGCCGCCGATCGCGGGCTCGGGGAGTTGTTCTTCGCCCAAATGGCGCTCGTCGGAGTGATGATCGGGCTGCTCAACGGGCTGCCGGTGAGCCCGGGGCTGGTGCCCAACGACGGCCGAAACGAACGCCTGATGGCGGCGGCCGGGGCTCCTGGCCAGGCCTCTCGGCGGGCCGTCAGGATAACCGTGGCGATCACCGAACGGGCGGCCGAGGGGACGCGCCTGCGCGACCTGCCGGCCGAATGGTTCGCCGTCCGCGCGCCCGAGGGCGATGGAAACTACCTGGTGGGGAGTCTTCGCACAGCCGCCTGCGGCCGCCTGATGGACAAGCTCAAGTTCGCTGAAGCGGATCAGGCGATCACTGAATTGCTCGAATCGGGCGCCGCCCTGGCCGGGGCGCACCGCCTGAGGCTGACGGTTGACCTGGTCTTTTGCGAGTTGGTCGGCCAGAACCGGCCGGATGTCGTCGGCCGCCTAATGACCAAGCCGACGCGCGATTTCATGAAGGCGCTGCGCCGCCAGCCCTCGGTCCTGCGCACCGATTACGCCCTGGCCCGCCTGTCCCGCCACGACCCGGCCGCCGCCAGCCGAATCCGCGCCGAGTTCGACCGGATCGCCAAGGCCTATCCGTACCCCGGCGACATCGCCGGCGAACGCGAACTGATGGCCCACGTTGACGGCATCGTCGCCTGACGGCCGCCGATGCCGCGCGGCGCCGACCCAGCGGCCGTCCCGAACCAGCCCAGCCCGGCCCACGGCCGGCAAGGTGTGTCCCCAAGTCTGAGACGAAAGGACCGTCCCCTGGTTTAGGGGACGGCTTTGCGGATGGACCAGTAGGAGCCCAGGGAGAGCAGGCCGGCGCAGACTAGCATCCAGCCGCCGGTCACGGCCGGGGTCAGGGCCAGGAACCATTCGCCCACGGCGGGCCACCATTCACGCCAGGTGACCAGGGCGATGAGTCCGACCAGGGCCATTGTCCAGACGGTCAGCTCGGCCACCAGGCGCAGGGCGCCGCCGCGTTTGAAGACCGTGGTGCAGCAGAAACCGGCCATGAACAGCATCAGGATCAGGCCGGCCACGAAGATCCACTGCTCCCACCAGCCGAATTGGGCGAACCAGCTGACCAGGCCGAAATAGTGGAAGCCGAAGCCGAAGCCGTCGGTCAATTCCTCAAAGGCCCGCCCGAGCGAGTAGAAGCTGGCCAGGGAACCGGCGAAGAGCGAGGCCAGGCCAACGGTGCCGCCGATGTACTCGTGCCGGGTCAGCGACATGGCCATGGCGAACGGGTAGGTGTACATCATCGCCTGGATGCCGACTGTGACGGCGTAATAGAACGGCACGAACTGGAACCCGCCCAGGCCGTAAAGCTCGCGCGGGGCTTCCTCGGCCAGGCCCAGCAGCAGCACCGCGTACAGGGCCATCGACAGCAAGAAGGTGGCGGCCACCACCACCGCCGGGACCACCAGGTAGGTCGACCGGTTGGCCAGGTGCAGGCGGACGACTTTGGCCAGCCTCGACTTGCGCTCAGTCTTGTTCACCGGGCGCCGCCTTGGGTTTGGGCGGCCTGGCGGCGGGTCAGGTGGATGACCAGTTGCTGCAATGAGACCCCCTCGACGCTCAGGCCGGCCGCGGCCAGCCGGGCCCGGTCGGCCCCGGACAGCGGCCCGCTGACGGTCAAGGCCAGGTACGGCCCCATCGCCTCGGAGCCTATGACCTCGCGCCCGGCGGCGAACTGCCGCACCGCCTGGGCCGGGCCTATCACCCGCGCCGCCCGCGCCATCAGGCCGCGCCGGTCCTGGTCGATCAAGACCCGCGCGTGATCCAGCACCACCACGTTCGCCACCAGCGGCGCGACCTCGTCGATCAGGTGGCTGGACAGCACTATGGTCCGAGGGTCGCGGGCGTAGCTGGCCGCCAGGGTGTCGTAGAAGACCTGCCGGGCCATCGCGTCCAAGCCCAGATAGGGCTCGTCGAAGAAGGTCACGTCGGCCCGCGCGGCCAGGCCGATGGTGACGCCGACGGCCGAGTTCTGCCCCCGCGACATCCGCCGCACGCGCTGGTTCAGCGGGATCGCCAAGGCCTCGATCAGGTGGTCCGCCAGGGCCTGGTCCCAGCGCGGGTAGAACATCTTGGCGGCCTTGAAGGCGTCGCGGGCGCGGGCGTCGTTGGGGTAGGACTGGCCCTCGCGGATGAAGCACATGCGCTCCAGCACCGACGCGCGCTCGTACGGCGGCTGCCCGTAGACCAGCGCCTGGCCGGAGGTCGCCAGGATCTGAGCGGTCACGATCGCCATCAGCGTGGTCTTGCCGGCCCCGTTGTGCCCGAACAGCCCGTGGATCAGCCCTTCCTCGAACGACAGCGAGACGTGGTCAAGTGCGACCGTCCGGCGGTAGCGTTTTACCAGGTCAACGACCTGAACGGCGACCCCGCGGGCGTCCGGCGCGGCAGTGGCGGCGGGCCCGGCGGGCACGGCGGGCACGGTCACGGGCACCCCTACAGCCCGCGTCCGGCGCGCTCGGCCGGGGACGCCAGGCGCCCCAGGTCGCGCACGGCGCCCTGGTCGGCCGACGTCGCCAGCGCGGCGTAGATTTTCAGGGCCTGCGATATTGGACGATGCCGCCGGGCCGGTTTATAGCCGCCGACCCGGGCCAGGGCGTCGCGCCGGGCGGCCAGTTCCTCCCCATCCACGTCGAGGCGAAGCTCCCGGCCCGGAATGTCGATCACGACCCGGTCGCCGTCCTCGACCAGGGCGATCAGCCCGCCGGCCGCCGCCTCCGGCGAGACGTGGCCGATCGACAGGCCGGAGGTGCCCCCGGAGAACCGTCCGTCCGTGATCAGCGCGCAGGCCTTGCCCAGCCCGCGCCCCTTCAGGAACGAAGTCGGGTACAGCATCTCCTGCATGCCCGGCCCCCCGGACGGACCCTCGTAGCGGATGACGACCACGTCGCCGGCCGCCACCCGTCCCTCCAGGATCCCGGCGACCGCACTGTCCTGGGATTCGAAGACAACCGCCGGCCCCTCGAAACGCCAAATCGCCCGGTCGACCCCGGCAGTCTTGACAACCGCCCCGTCCGGCGCCAAATTGCCGCGCAAGACCGCCAGCCCGCCATCGGCGGTGAAGGCGTGGGGCACGTCCCGGATGATCCCGGCGGCGGGGTCGAGGTCCAGTTCGGGGTAACGCTCCGACTGGGTGAAGGCGGCCGGGGAGTAGCGGCCGCCGGGGGCGGCCCGGAACAGTTCTTCGGCCTCGGCCAGGGCGCGGCCGGAGCGGACGTCCCACAGGCTCAGCCAGGTCTCGACGTCTGGCGAGTGGATGGTCTTGACGTCGCGGTGGAACAGGCCGGCCCGGTCGAGCTCGCCGAGGATGGCCGGGATGCCGCCGGCCCGGTGGACGTCTTGGATCAGGGCGGTCCCGTTCGGGGCGACCTTGCAGATGCAAGGCACCTTGTGGCTGAGCGCCTCGATGTGGTGGAGGGTGAAGTCGACGCCCGCCTCGCGGGCGATCGCCAGGACGTGCAGGATCGTGTTGGTCGACCCGCCCATGGCGATGTCCAGGGCCATGGCGTTGTCGAAGGCCCGGGCGGTGGCGATGGAGCGCGGCAGGACGTCGGCGTCATCGTGCTGGTAATAACGTCGGCAAAGCTCCACCGCCAGGGCGCCGGCTTTGCGGAACAGCTTCTCGCGGTCGGTGTGGGTGGCCAGCAGGGTGCCGTTGCCGGGCAGGGCCAAGCCGATCGCCTCGGCCAGGCAGTTCATCGAATTGGCTGTGAACATGCCCGAACACGAGCCGCAGGTGGGGCAGGCGCCTTCCTCGATGGCGGCCAGATCCTGATCGGAAACCTTGGGGTTGGCCGACTCGGCGATGGCCGAGATCAGGTCCAGCTTGTCGCGCTCGGGGCCGGAGGGCAGGCGGGCGCGCCCGCCCTCCATGGGGCCGCCGGACACCAGGACGGTCGGCAGGTTCAGCCGCATGGCCGCCATCAGCATGCCGGGCGTGATCTTGTCGCAGTTCGAGATGCAGACCAGGGCGTCCGCCCGGTGCGCGTTCACCATGTACTCGACGCTGTCCGCGATCAGGTCGCGGCTGGGCAGCGAGTAGAGCATGCCGTCATGCCCCATCGCGATCCCGTCGTCCACGGCGATGGTGTTGAACTCGCGGGCTATCCCCCCGGCCTGGTGGATCGCCTCTGAGACGATCCGCCCAACCGGCGCCAGATGCGTGTGGCCGGGCACGAACTCGGTGAACGAGTTGGCCACGGCGATGATCGGCTTGCCGAAATCCTCGCGCGCCACCCCGGCCGCGCGCAGCAGCGCCCGCGCCCCGGCCATGTTGCGGCCAGTCATGAGAATGTCCGAACGGAGTTTTGGCATGCCGCCTAGCGTAGTCCGCCTCGCCCCCGGGGCACGATCCACCTCGCTGCGAAGGCCGGCTCAACAGCGGCGGCGCGGACATCCGCCACCGCGATCAAACGAGCACGGTAAAGCAGGTGGCTCCTTTTAGGAGGCTTCGCCGATTTGCTAGCAACGCTGGCGTTGCT
>JAIROU010000343.1 GCA_031257375.1 Bifidobacteriaceae bacterium | reverse complement strand
GCCTGGAGTACTTGTAAGACCTTCGGAGCACCCAATGCGTCTCAAGCAAAGCCGCCGCCGAGATGAATCCGGGTTCGGCGGCCGAGAGCGAGGCGAACAGGGCGTGCGCCCTGGGAGATTGCGCCGGATGATCGTCGGTCAGATGGCGGACGATGACGTTGGCGTCGAGTCCTATCAAAGGCCCGCGCCCATCGCGGCGCCTTCGGCGATTCCCAACCGCATCTCCTCCAGGGTCACCGGCACCTCGGGCCTCGGCAAGAACCCCGCCAGATCGGCGCTGCGCCCGCGTTTCACCGAGATCAAGTACCTGCCCCCTTCTTCGGTGAACTCGATCTTCGTCCCCGCCGTCAGGCCCAGCCTGGCCCGGACCTCGGCCGGCACCGTGACCTGGCCTTTGGTGGTCATTGTGGCTGTCGGCATGTCCCCTCCTAGGGTTCCTTACCCATTGTAAGGGGCGTTGAAGAAGTCGGGCGGCGCTCCTCGGCCACGTCCAGTTCGCCGATCCGGTGGACGAGGATCTGGTTGGTGGTGCCGGTCTGGCCCATCGGCGCGCCGGACACGATCACCACCGTTTGGCCATCGCGGACCAGGCCGTGAGCCCGCAGGACCGCGTCGGTGCCGTAGATCATCTGGTCGGTGTGCTCGAAGGCGGGCACCTCGAAGGCCTTGATGCCCCAGGCCAGGGCCAGTTGGCGGCGGACCTCCGGGCGCGGGGTGAGGGCGATCAGCGGGATCGGGGAGCGCAGCCGGGCCATCCGCCGGGCCGAGTCGCCGGACTCGGTGAAGGCGATCACATAGGACGCCTCCATGGTGGCGGCGATCTCGGCGGCGGCCTTGGTCAAGATCCCGGCGTGGGTGTGCGGCGTGGCCGTCATCGGCCGGATGCGGTCGGCCCCTCCGGCCTCGGTCGCCTCGATGATCCGGGCCATCGTCCTGACGGCGTCGATGGGGTACTGGCCGGTCGAGGTCTCGCCGGAGAGCATGACCGCGTCGGCGCCGTCGAGCACGGCGTTGGCGCAGTCGGAGGCCTCGGCGCGGGTTGGCCGGGGGTTGGCGATCATCGAGTCGAGCACCTGGGTGGCCACGATCACCGGCTTGGCGAAGCGCCGGGCCATGTCGATGGCGTCCTTTTGGACCAGCGGCACGTCTTCCAGCGGCAGTTCCACGCCCAGGTCGCCGCGGGCCACCATGATGCCGTCGAAGGCCCGCACAATGCCCTGCAGGTTCTCGACCGCCTGCGGCTTCTCGATCTTGGCCACCACCGGCACCGAACGGCCGGCCTGGTCCATGACCGCCCGCACCGCCCGGTAGTCGGCGGCCGAGCGGACGAACGACAGGGCCACGATGTCGATCCCCAGGTCGAGCAAGAAGCGCAGGTCGGCGACGTCTTTCGAGGTCAGGGCGGGCACCGCGACGGCCACGCCGGGCAGGTTCAGGCCCTTGTGGTCGGACACCTCCCCGCCAACCTCGACGGTGGTGACGACATCGGTGGCGGTGACCTGCTCGACCCTGACCACCACCTTGCCGTCGTCGATCAAGATCCGGTCCCGCACGCGGGCGTCGCCGGGCAGCCCCTGATAGGTGGTCGAGGCCCGCTGGCGGGTGCCCTCGACCGGTTCGGTGGTGATGGTGAACCGGTCGCCCGGTGACAGTTCGACGGGCTTGTGCCCGGCGAAGGCCCCCAGGCGGATCTTCGGCCCCTGCAGGTCCCCCAGAATCCCGACGGCCGCGCCGGCCTCGGCGGCCGCCTGACGGATTGCCTGGTAGACGGCTTGGTGGTCGTCATGGGTGCCGTGCGACAGGTTCAGCCGGGCGACGTTCATCCCGGCCGCGATCAACTCGGCGATCCTCTCGCGCGAACTGGTGGCCGGACCGATGGTGCAAACAATCTTGGCCCGTCTCATCACTCCCCCTTTCAGGCCTTCACAAGGCCATCGGCGCCTCGGTGGCCGGGATCGGGCTGTGCAAGTCGGTCGACCCCTGGAGGTAGGCGTCGACGGCCGCCGCCGCCGCCCGGCCCTCGGCGATGGCCCAGACCACCAGCGACTGGCCGCGCCCGGCGTCGCCGGCCACGAAGACGCCGTCCTTGGCGGTGGCGTAACCGGCGTCCCGCGCCAGGGCGCCGCGCGGCCCCAACTCCAAGCCCAGCTGGTCGACGGCCGTCGAAGCCTCCGGGCCGGTGAAGCCCATGGCGATGAGCACCAGGTCGGCCGGCAGCGAGCGCTCCGACCCGGCGACCGGCGAAAAGCGGCCTAAGTCGTCGCGGACGGCATCGGCCACCCGCAGAGCCTCCACCCGCCCGTCGCGCCCTTGGAACTCCAACGACGTGACGGCGTAGACCCGCTCGCCGCCCTCCTCGTGCGAGGACGAGGTCTTGAAGACCTGCGGGTAGATCGGCCAGGGCTGGTGCGGCGGGCGCCGCGCGGGCGGCTGGGGCAGGATCTCCAGCGACCGGACCGACTTGGCCCCTTGGCGCAGCGACGTGCCGACGCAGTCCGAGCCGGTGTCGCCCCCGCCGATCACAATCACCCGCTTGTCCTTGGCTGTGACCTGCCCGGCCACCATCCGCCCGGAGGCGATCACGTTGGCCTGGGCCAGGAACGGCTTGGCGAAATGGATTCCGGCCAGCGACCGGCCGGGCAGGTCCAGGTCGCGCGGCCGGGTCGAGCCGATGGCGATCACCAGCGCGTCGTAGCGCTGGCGCATCTCCTCCCAGCTGATGTCCCGGCCGATCTCGACGCCGGTGCGGAAGCGGGTGCCCTCCGCCTGCATCTGCGACAGGCGCAGGTCGAGATGGTGTTTGCCGAGCTTGAAATCGGGGATGCCGTAACGCAGCAGCCCGCCCGGCCGGTCGTCGCGCTCGTAGACGGCGACGGTGTGCCCGGCCCGGGTCAGTTGTTGGGCGGCCGCCAGCCCGGCCGGCCCGGACCCGATCACCGCCACCGTGAAGCCGGTGAACCGCTCCGGGATCTCCGGCGCCACCCAGCCCTCGGCGAAGGCCCGGTCGATGATGGCCATCTCGATCGCCTCGATCGTCACCGGCGGCTGGCTGATCCCGAGCACGCACGAGCCCTCGCACAGGGCCGGGCAGATCCGCCCGGTGAACTCGGGGAAGTTGTTGGTGGCGTGCAGCCGGTCGGCGGCCGCCCGCCAGTCGCCGCGCCACACCAGGTCGTTCCACTCCGGGATGAGGTTGCCGAGCGGGCAGCCGCGGTGGCAGAACGGCACGCCGCAGTCCATGCAGCGCCCGGCCTGGCGGTGCGACCGGACCTCGTCGGCCGGCAGGTCGGCCCCGACCTCGCGGAAGTCGAGCAGGCGCAGCGAGAC
>JAIROU010000323.1 GCA_031257375.1 Bifidobacteriaceae bacterium | reverse complement strand
GGACCTCGTCGGGCGAGAGCCCGGACTTCGGGCTGGCCAGGAACTCGTTGAAGGCCCCGACGGTGAAGACCACGTCATCGGACACCATAACGTCGTAGGTGTTCAACTGGTCGGGGCTGAGCCAGTGGACGTCCGGCAGGTTGCGAATCGAGAGTTGTTGCAGGCCCTCGTCGCGGGTGGTCACCACCAGGATGCGGCGGCGGTCGGTCAACCGCGCCAGGGATGCGACGGCCGCCTTGGTCGAGGGCTTGTCGCCATCCACCAAGGCGGCCACGATATGAATCCGGCCGTGCCGGGCGCGATCCGAGAGCGCGCCGCGCAAGGCCGCCGCCTTCATCTTTTTGGGCGTGCGCTGGGCGTAGTCGCGCGGCTTGGGGCCATGCACCACGCCGCCGCCAACAAACTGCGGCGCCCGGGTCGAGCCCTGGCGGGCGCGGCCGGTGCCCTTCTGGCGGTACGGCTTGCGGCCGCCGCCGGAAACCTCGCCGCGGGTCTTGGTCGAATGCGTCCCCTGGCGGGCCGCCGCCCGCTGGGCCACGACGACCTGGTGGATCAACGGGACGTTGGCCTGAACGTCGAAGACGTCATCGGGCAACTCGGCGTTGCCCAGCGTTCGCCCGCTGGCGTCCCAAATCTTCACTGCCGACATCTTGATCAGGCTCCCTTCACCGCCGAGCGGACCAGCACCAGGCCGCCCTTGGGGCCGGGAACGGCGCCCTTGACCAGGATCAGGCCGTTCTCGGCGTCGATCGCGTGGACCAGCAAGCCCAGCGTGGTCTGGCGGGCGTGGCCCATCCGACCGGCCATGCGCATGCCCTTCAGGACGCGGGCCGGGGTTGCGCAAGCGCCGATCGAACCGGGCTTGCGGTGGTTGCGGTGGGCGCCGTGCGAGGCGCCGACCCCGGCGAAGCCGTGCCGCTTCATCACGCCTGCGGTGCCTTTGCCCTTGGTGGTGCCGGCCACGTCGACGCGCTGCCCGGCCTCGAAGACCTCGACGGTCAGTTGCTGGCCCGGCTCATATGATTCCGCCTCGGCCAGCCGAACCTCGGCCAGGTAGCGCCGAGGCGCGATCTCGGCCTTTTCGAAATGGCCTTTCATCGGCTGGGTGACCTTGCGGGGCTCGATCTCGCGGAAGGCCAGTTGGACGGCGCTGTAGCCGTCGACCTCCTGCGATCGCACCTGCGAGACCACATTGGTGCCCACTTCGATCACAGTCAGCGGCACCACGCGGCCCTCGGCGTCCCAGGCCTGGGTCATGCCGAGCTTGGTGCCCAGCAGCGCCGCCTTGGGGCGTACTTTCTCCGATACGGTAGTCATTTTCTGCTCAGTCCTCGCCGGTCGCTACAGCTTGATCTCAATGTTCACGTCCGCCGGCAGGTCGAGACGCATCAGGGAGTCAACCGCCTTGGGCGTGGGGTCGATGATGTCGATCAGCCGCTTGTGCGTCCGCATCTCGAAATGCTCGCGGCTGTCCTTGTACTTGTGCGGCGACCGGATGACGCAGTAGACGTTCTTCTCGGTCGGGAGCGGCACGGGGCCAACAACGGTGGCGCCCGCGCGCGTCACCGTCTCCACAATCTTGCGCGCCGACGAGTCGATGACCTGGTGGTCATACGACTTCAGCCGTATGCGGATCTTCTGTCCAGCCATGCCTGGCCCATCTCCTGAGTCTCGTTCTTGGTTATGGTCTTGACCGCCCCCCGCGCTCGGGCGTGTCGCGCGCCCGGCTCACAGCCATGCCGCGCATGTTCGCTTGGATCGAGGAGTCAACCCCGGCCTCGGCGCAGCCCCGCAGCCGGTTCCGCGCAGACCGAGCATCACCCGGCTGGCGCCGGGCAACCGCTACATCTTGCCAGAAAACGCCGCCCAATGTGAAATCGGGCCGTCAGCGTCACCGCTCCGGGCGCCCGCGCCCGGAGCGCGGCCTGAAAACAGGCGCTTACGCGGCCAACGAATCGTATTGTCTGGGAACGCGCTCGCGCAGTTCCTTGTGGCGCTCGCCGCCCCGGTGGGTGGCCAGCATGCCCGGGCCGATGTGCCCCGGCGTCAAGCTGGTCACCAGCAGTGTGCAAACGTGGCCTGGCTCGACCTGCTCGACCCGCTCGCCGGACATCACGATGGCCTCGATCAGACCATGGCGCTTGGTGTGCAGACCATGTATGTCGATCGCCTGACCAGGAGAAATAGTTCCCAACTCGACCAGTCCCGAGATCGCCGTCCCCCGGTCCTCAAACAAGAAGACCTGTTCGATCTCGAATTGGAATTCTGAGGGCTGTGTCTCTTCCACTATGCGCTCCTCCCTGAGCCTGACAGGATATGCCTCCCATGCTAGTGCCCCAAACCGCGCCTTGGCGCCCCCGCTCGGCCCCGACCATGTTCCAAAACGAAGGGGCCGGCCGGGCCAACTGGCCTGACCGGCCCCTGGGCGGAACCGAACAGCGCGCGCCGCCGCGGCGGCATCGGGCAAATCGAAAACTACTTGATGATCTTGGTGACCCTGCCGGAGCCAACGGTGCGGCCGCCTTCGCGGATGGCGAAGCCGAGGCCCTCCTCCATGGCGATGGGCTGGATCAACTGCACGGTCATCTCGGTGTTGTCGCCGGGCATGACCATCTCGGTGCCCTCGGGCAGCGTGATGACGCCGGTGACGTCAGTGGTGCGGAAGTAGAACTGCGGCCGGTAGTTCGAGTAGAACGGGTTGTGGCGCCCGCCCTCGTCCTTGTTCAGCACGTAGACCTGGGCCTCGAAATCGGTGTGCGGGGTGATCGTGCCCGGCTTGGCCACGACCTGTCCGCGCTCGACCTCCTCGCGCTTGATGCCGCGCAGCAGCAGGCCGCAGTTCTCGCCCGCCCAGGCCTCGTCCATCGACTTGTGGAACATCTCGATGCCGGTGACGATGGTCTCCTGGGTCGGGCGCAGGCCTAGGATCTCGACCTTCGAGTTGATCGGCAGCTTGCCGCGGTCGACCTTGCCGGTCACCACGGTGCCGCGGCCGGTGATCGTGAAGACGTCCTCGATCGGCATCAGGAAGGGCTTGTCCATGTCGCGGACCGGGTCGGGGATGTAGCTGTCCACCGCGTCCATCAGTTCCTTGACCTTCTCAGACCATTCCGGGTCGCCCTCGAGCGCCTTCAGGGCGGAGACGCGCACCACCGGGGCGTCGTCGCCGTCGAAGCCCTGCGCGCTGAGGAGCTCGCGGACCTCCAGTTCGACCAGTTCGAGGATTTCCTCGTCCTCGACCATGTCGGACTTGTTCAAGGCCACCAGCAGCGACGGCACCCCGACCTGGCGGGCCAGCAGCACATGCTCGCGGGTCTGGGCCATGGGGCCGTCGTCAGCCCCGACCACCAAGATGGCGCCGTCCATCTGGGCCGCGCCGGTGATCATGTTCTTGATGTAGTCGGCGTGGCCGGGCGCGTCAACGTGGGCATAGTGACGCTTCGCGGTCTCGTACTCGACGTGCGCGATGTTGATCGTGATGCCGCGCTGCTTCTCTTCCGGCGCCTTGTCGATCTCATCGAACGGGGTGAACGGATTCAGATCCGGGAATTCGTCGTGCAGCACCCGGGTGATCGCCGCGGTCAAGGTTGTCTTGCCGTGGTCAACGTGTCCGATGGTGCCGATGTTCACATGCGGCTTAGTCCGCTCGAACTTAGCCTTAGCCACTGGGTCCCTCCTAAGGACTTGGGTAGTTACCTGACGGGGCCTGCTGATTGCGCCCAGACTGTTTTACCAGATGGACGGAACCGGCAAAGACAACGCGAGGGTCTTCTACGGGTCGTTTTCCTATGTGTTTTGTACTACTTGCTGATCCCTCGGCCTACTCGCCCCGGGTCTTCTTGATGATCTCCTCAGCAACGCTTCGGGGAACTTCAGCATAACTGTCGAACTGCATGGTGTAGACCGCCCGCCCCTGAGTCTTGGAGCGCAGGTCGCCCACGTAGCCGAACATAGTTGAGAGCGGCACGTGGGCGCGCACCACTTTGACGCCGGAGGCGTCCTCCATCAGTTGGATTTGGCCGCGCCGCGAGTTCAAGTCGCCGATCACGTCCCCCATGTACTGCTCCGGGGTCCGCACCTCGACGTCCATGACCGGCTCCAACAGGGCCGGGTCGGCCCTCCTGGCGCCCTCGCGGAAGACCATCGAGCCGGCGATCTTGAAGGCCATCTCCGAGGAGTCGACCTCATGGTACTGGCCGTCCAGCAGGGTCGCCTTGACCCCGACCACCGGGTAGCCGGCCAGCGGGCCGGAACTCATCGCGTCGAGGATGCCGGCCTCGACGGACGGGATGTACTCGCGCGGCACCCGGCCGCCGACCACCTTGTTCTCGAACTCGAAGGTAGCCTCGCCGTCCAGCGCCAGCGGCTCGAAGGCGACCTGCACCTTGGCGTACTGGCCGGAGCCGCCGGTCTGCTTCTTGTGGGTGTACTCGACCTTCGGGACGGTCCGGCGGATCGTCTCGCGGTAGGCCACCTGCGGCTTGCCGATGTTGGCCGCCACCTTGAACTCCCGCCGCATCCGGTCGACCAGCACGTCTAAGTGCAACTCCCCCATGCCGGCGATGATCGTCTGGCCGGTGTCCTGGTTGTGGGAGACCCGGAAGGTCGGGTCCTCCTCGGCCAGTTTCTGGATGGCGATGGACAGCTTTTCTTGGTCCGACTTCGAGTTCGGCTCGATGGCGACCTGGATGACCGGCTCCGGGAAGGTCATCGACTCCAAGATGATCTGGCGGGCCGAGTCGCACAAGGTGTCGCCGGTGGTGGTGTCCTTCAACCCGATCACGGCGTAGATGTGCCCGGCGGTGATGTCCGGGACCGGGTTCTCCTTGTTGGAGTGCATCTGGAACAGTTTGCCGATCCGCTCGCGCCGACCCTTGGTCGAGTTCATCACCTGCGCGCCCGACGCGACGTGCCCGGAGTAGACCCGCACGTAGGTCAGCTTGCCGTAGAACGGGTGGGCCACCACTTTGAAGGCCAGGGCCGCGAACGGCTCCTTGGCCGAGGGCAGCCGGACCAGCGAGACGGCCTCGTCCTTGGGGTCGAAGCCGGTCACCGGCGGGACCTCGAGCGGCGATGGCAGGTAGTCGATCACGGCGTCGAGCATCGGCTGGACGCCCTTGTTCTTGAAGGCCGAGCCGCAGAAGACCGGGAAGATGTCGCCAGCCAGGGTCATTTTGCGGATCCCGGCTTTGAGCTCGGCCACCGACAGGGCGCCGGTCTCGAGGTACTTCTCCAGCAACTCGTCGCTGGCCTCGGCGACGGTCTCGACCAGTTTCGCCCGGTGCTCCTCAGCCTGTTCGACCAGGTCCTCCGGGATCGCCTCGATCGCGTAGTCCTCGCCTTTCTGGACTTCCCCGGCCCAGGTCAGCGCCCGCCTCTCGATCAGGTCGACAACGCCCCTGAAAGACCCTTCGAAGCCGATCGGCAGTTGCATGACGAGCGGCTTGGCGCCCAAGCGGTCGACAATCGTGGAGACGGTGTAGAAGAAGTCGGCGCCGATCTTGTCCATCTTGTTGACGAAGCAGATTCGCGGCACGGCGTACTTGTCGGCCTGGCGCCAGACCGTCTCCGACTGCGGCTCGACCCCTTCTTTGCCGTCGAAGACGGCCACGGCGCCGTCCAGCACCCTCAGCGAGCGCTCGACCTCGACCGTGAAATCGACGTGCCCGGGCGTGTCGATGATGTTGATCTGGTGGTCCTTCCAGAAACAAGTCGTGGCCGCCGAGGTGATGGTGATGCCGCGCTCTTGCTCCTGCTCCATCCAGTCCATGGTCGAGGCGCCGTCGTGGGTCTCCCCGATCTTGTAGTTGATGCCGGTGTAGAACAAGATCCGCTCGGTCACGGTGGTCTTGCCGGCGTCGATGTGCGCCATGATGCCGATGTTTCGGACCTGCGCCAGGTCGGTCAGCACGTCGAGTGCCACGGAATTTCCCCATCTCTCATAGTCTTCAGTTCGCCGCCGGCCCGCCCGCCGCTCGGCCCCCGGCCCGGGCCGTCCGGGAGGGCCGCCCAAGCGCGGCGTGACGGCCGCTGGGACTCGACTAGCGTCATCGTGCCGCCCAAGCGACCGCTACCAGCGGTAGTGGGCGAAGGCGCGGTTGGCCTCCGCCATCTTGTGGGTGTCCTCGCGGCGCTTGACCGCCGCGCCCAGGCCGTTGGAGGCGTCGATGACCTCGTTCATCAGGCGCAGGGTCATGGTCTTCTCGCGCCGCGCCCGCGAGTATCCGACCAGCCAGCGCAGGGCCAGGGTGGTGGCGCGGGCCGGTTTGACCTCGACCGGCACCTGGTAGGTGGCGCCGCCGACGCGCCTGGACTTGACCTCCAGCGACGGCCGGATGTTGTCGAGCGCCCTTTTCAGAAGCGTCACGGCGTCGGAGCCGGTCTTCTCGGCCGCCCCGCTGAGGGCGCCGTAGACGATCGACTGGGCGATGGTCTTCTTGCCGTCCAGCAGCACCTTGTTGACCAGTTGGGTGACCAATTGGCTGTCGTACACCGGGTCCTGCACCAAAGGACGCCTGGGAGCCGGTCCCTTGCGCGGCATCAGTTCTTCTCCTTCTTCGCCCCGTAGCGCGAGCGGGCCTGCTGGCGCCCGCGCACGCCTTGGGTGTCCAGCGCCCCGCGCACGATCTTGTAGCGCACGCCCGGCAGGTCCCTCACCCGCCCGCCGCGCACCAGCACGATCGAGTGCTCCTGCAGATTGTGCCCAACGCCCGGGATGTAGGCGGTCACCTCGATGCCGTTGGACAGCCGCACGCGGGCGACTTTCCGCAGGGCCGAGTTCGGCTTCTTCGGCGTGGTGGTGTACACGCGCGTGCAGACGCCGCGCCGCTGGGGCGATCCCTTCAGGGCCGGGGTCTTCGACTTGCCGACCTTGGCGGTCCGCCCTTTGCGGACCAACTGCTGAATAGTGGGCACTAGGTCTCCATCTAGATTTCGTTCGGAAGCGGTTGAAGGGCGCGTCAGCATGACGCTATGGCCCGCGCGGGCGGGCACACGACGCACTAGGCTACCCCGCTCGGGCCGTCAGCGTCAAAGCGGCGACGAGCGAGCGAGCGGCCCGGCAAACCTGAGGCCGCCGCCGAGTGTCAGCGGGCCAGGGCCAGCACCGGCTGATAACCCCAGGTCCGACCAGCGGCCTGGTCGGCCTCGGCCAGGGCGGCGACCCCAGCCGGGGCGGCAAAGGCCGCGGGGCCGGCGATCCCGGGCGGGTCGGCCAGGGCGGCGGCAGTCGCGGCGGCGACGGGGACGGGCAGCCCGGCCCCAGACGCGGCGGCGGCATCGGCGGGGGCGGCCAGAAGGCCGTCCGCCAAGCGCGAGATGCGGTCGATCGAATCCTGCAGCGGGGCGCCGTCGACCGGCTCGGCGGCGCCGGAGCACTGCGCGGCCAGCCCTCTCAGCGCGGCCAGCTCGCCGTGGCCGCGCGCCAACTGCTCGTCAATCGGGCCGACCAGCGGCTCCAGGCGGCGCGACAGGCCGTAGCGGGGCACCTGCAGGCGCCACGCCGTCAACAGCTTCTGGAACTGACCGAACTGCGCCGAGCAGGCCTCGACCTCGGCGGAAACCTCCGCCAACGTGGTCGTGGCCGAGTCCAGGTCGAGCGTCAGCGTGCCGACGTCATCGGACAACGCCCGGCAGAGCAGCGGCACCTGCCGAAGCCCGTCTGGCGGCGCCAGGCCGTCCAAAACCTCGACGGCGAAGTTGACGACCATGTCGTTGTGAAGGCAGCCCAGCGCGATGCCGAAGCGCAGGCGGTTGACCTTGTCCCGGACCCGCCCGAGCCGGTCGGCCAAGGGCCGGATCACCCGGTCGACATCGGCCCCGACCGAGCACATCGCGCGGGCGGTCGAGGCCAAGACCGGCGCCCGCCGCTCGACCCGCTCGGACGCCGCCGAGGCCAGAGCCGTGACCTCGGCCAAGACCCGCAGCGTGGCCGACAATTGGCCGGCTCCGGCGCCCAGCGATTCGGCCAGTTGGCGCAGCGAGTCGAGCCGCCCCAACACTTCGCCCAGCCGCTCCCCCAGCGCCGAGGCCTCCCGCAGGATCTCCCCGACCGCGCCGCCGGAACCGTGGTGGGCGGCCGCCCGCCGCCCCAATTGGGCCGAGCGGGCGACCGTCTCGGCCGGCAGGGCCTCGAACATGAAGTCGTCGTAGGAGTCGAAACCGGCCCGTTCCAGCGTTTCGGCCAGGCGGTCGCGTCCCACCGCCGCGCTCTCAGCCCGGTTCAGGCCCGCTCGCCGGGCGGCCGCCTCGGCGGGGAGCACGGACCGGTAGATGTCCGATGCCGTCTGCCACAGTTGGCCGTCACAGGGCGCCGAGCGCACGGACAAGAAGCCGCCGCCCAGAGGCGTGACGGTGGCGAAGACCCAGTAGCTGTAGCCATCCTTGGCCAGGTTGCGGACGTAGGCCGCGAACGGCCGCCGGTTCTCGAGGGCGTCCCACATCAGCTTGAAGGCGCCGCCGGGCATCTCCGGGTGGCGGATCAAGTTGTGCGGCGCGCCCAAGAGTTCCGCCCGCGTGAACGCTGCCAGCCGCTGAAAAACGCTGTTCGCGCCGGTGATCACCCCGCGGCGATCGGTGGTTGAGAAAAAAAGATCGTCTATCCCTACAACTCGAACTTGCCCGTTCGGCTTCCGCGCCGCCATCATGCCCCCCTTGTTGACCGCTCTGTCTTGGCCGACTAACAGATCGGCCAGTCCGGGGGAGGCGAAGTCTAAGTGAGCGCATACCAAAAGCGCTGTCCCCCGACAAGGTACATACTACCCTGTGGATTTCGCGCCGTGAGCACACCAAGGGTCTGGGCGCCCGCGCTGGGCGCCGCGCAGAAGGGGGAGTTATCCACAGATTTCGATTGGGCTTAGGCGAGCCGGGCCGCCGCGGCCCATGCTGGAGGGCGTGGGATCCATCATTCGCACTGGCGGCTTGGCCGAGGCCCAGGCGGGCCGACTGGCCAAGTCCGGGACCACGCTCGCGGGCGGAGTCTACTTCGTTAGGCCGCGAACCGACTCGCCCAATGAGACCTGGCTGCGCCTCGTGCGATTGACGCCGGTTTCCCCGAGCCGGTGGTGAACTATGAGGTCAAACTGGGCCAGCGGGATCACCTGTTGGACCTCAGCTGGCCCGAACGCCTGGTGGCCCTCGAATACCACGGCGCCCAGCACTTCTCGGACTCGTCCCAGGCCCGCGATGACGTCTCGGGCGGCGGCGCCGCCAGGCCCGGGGCGGGGTCAGTCCTGGTAGGCGTCAAAGCCGAAGGCGTCGATGTCGTCAATCATGACTGAGTCGACGCCCAGCGGCGGATAGTCGATCTCCTCGTAGCCGTAGGCCGGGTACAACTCGGCCTTGGCCGCCGCGGTCGGCTCGACCACGACGTGGCGGTAGCGGGGCAGACCGGTGCCGGCCGGGATCAGCTTGCCGATGATGACATTCTCCTTCAGGCCCAGCAGCGGATCCTGGCGGCCGGAGATGGCCGCCTCGGTCAGAACCCGAGTGGTCTCCTGGAAGGACGCGGCCGACAGCCACGAGTCAGTCGCCAGCGAGGCCTTGGTGATGCCCATCAGCTCGGGGCGGCCCTGGGCGCCCCGGCCGCCTTCGGCCAGGACGCGGCGGTTCTCGTCCTCGAAGCGGTCGCGGGTGACCAACTCGCCCGGCAGCAGCGTGGTGTCATTCGGCTCCAGGACGGTGACGCGGCGCAGCATCTGGCGCACAATGACCTCGATGTGCTTGTCGTGGATGTCCACGCCCTGCGACCGGTAGACGGCCTGGACCTCTTGGACCAGGTGCTCTTGGGCCCGGCGGGCGCCCTGGACGCGGAGGACCTTCTTGGGGTCGACCGCCCCGACCGTCAACGGCGAGCCGACCTCGACCGGCTTGCCGTCTTCGACCTTCAGGCGCTGGCGCTTGGAGACCAGGTAGATCTTCTCCTCGGTGCCGTCGTCGGGGATGATGATGATCTGCCGCAGGCGGTCAGAATCATCGATCTTGATCCGGCCGGAGGCTTCCGCGATCGGGGCCTCGCCCTTGGGCGTGCGGGCCTCGAACAACTCCTGGACGCGCGGCAGGCCCTGGGTGATGTCGTCGGCCGCCGCCACGCCGCCGGTGTGGAAGGTGCGCATGGTCAGCTGCGTGCCCGGCTCGCCGATCGACTGGGCGGCGATGATCCCGACCGCCTCGCCGATGTCGACCAGTTTGCCGGTGGCCAGCGAGCGCCCGTAGCACATGGCGCAGGTGCCGACGCGCGACTCGCAGGTCAGGACCGAGCGGACCTTGACCTCGCGCACGCCGGCCTCGATCAGCCGGTCGATCAGGACGTCGCCGGCGTCGATCCCGGGCTGCCCCAGCACATTGCCGTAGGAGTCCTCGATGGCGGTCGCCAAGGTCCGGGCGAAGACCGAGGTCTCAACCTTGAAGTGGCGCCGCAGCCGGCCGTCCGGGCCTTCTTCCGCGATCGGCAGGGTCAGGCCGCGCTCGGTGCCGCAGTCCTCTTCGCGCACGATGACGTCTTGGGACACGTCGACCAGGCGCCGGGTCAGGTAGCCGGAGTCGGCGGTCCTAAGGGCGGTGTCGGCCAGGCCCTTGCGAGCGCCGTGGGTGGCGATGAAGTACTCGACCACCGACAAGCCCTCGCGGTAGTTGGACTTGATCGGCCGGGGGATGATCTCGCCCTTCGGATCCGCCACCAGGCCGCGCATGCCGGCGATCTGCCTAACCTGCATCCAGTTGCCGCGGGCGCCCGAGGAGACCATCCGGTAGACGGTGTTGCGCTCGGGGAAGTTTTCGCGCATCGCCTTGTCGACCTCGTCGGTGGCCTTGGTCCAGATCTCGATCAGTTCGTGGCGCCGCTCCTCGTCGGTGATCAGGCCGTCGTCGTACTGGTCCTGGACCGCCGCCGCCAGGACCTCGTAACGGTTCAGGATTTCCGGTTTGGCGGCGGGGGCGACCACGTCGGAGAAGGAGATGGTCACGCCAGACCGGGTGGCCCAGCGGAAGCCGGCTTCCTTCAGGGCGTCCAACGATGCCGCGACCTCGACTTTGGGGTATTTCTCGGCCAGGTCGTTGACGATCGCGGACAGGCCCTTCTTGTCGACCATCTCGTTGACGTAGGGGTAGTCCTCCGGCAGGGCGTCGTTGAACAGCGCCCGGCCGAGGGTCGTCTCCAGGTCGACCGGCTCGCCCTCGATGAACTCGGCCGGCAGCTCGAAGCCCTCCGGGGCCACCAAGTCGACCAAGCGGATGGTGACGCGCGCGCCCAAAGCCAAGTCTCCGGCATCGTAGGCCATCATCGCCTCGGCCGGCGAGGAGAACTTGCGGCCCTCCCCGACCGAGCCGGGGATCTCCGTCGTCAGGTGGTTGATGCCGATGATCATGTCCTGGGTCGGGATGGTGACCGGCCGCCCGTCCGAGGGCTTCAGAATGTTGTTCGAGGACAGCATCAAGATCCGGGCCTCGGCCTGGGCCTCGGCCGAGAGCGGCAGGTGGACGGCCATCTGGTCGCCGTCGAAGTCGGCGTTGAAGGCGCCGCAGACCAGCGGGTGCAGGTGGATGGCCTTGCCCTCCATCAACTGCGGCTCGAAGGCCTGGATGCCCAGCCGGTGCAGGGTGGGGGCGCGGTTGAGCAGGACCGGGTGCTCGGTGATGACTTCTTCGAGCACGTCCCAGACGACCGCCTCTTGGCGCTCGACCATGCGCTTGGCGTTCTTGATGTTCTGCGAGTGGTTCAACTCGACCAGGCGCTTCATGACGAACGGCTTGAACAGCTCCAGCGCCATGGTCTTGGGCAGGCCGCATTGGTGCAGCTTCAAAGTGGGGCCGACCACGATGACCGAGCGCCCGGAGTAGTCCACCCGCTTGCCCAGCAGGTTCTGGCGGAACCGGCCCTGTTTGCCCTTCAGCATGTCGCTGATCGACTTCAGCGCCCGGTTGCCGGGGCCGGTGACGGGGCGGCCGCGCCGGCCGTTGTCGAACAAGGAGTCGACGGCCTCTTGGAGCATCCGCTTCTCGTTGTTGACGATGATCTCCGGGGCGCCCAGGTCGAGCAGGCGCTTGAGCCGGTTGTTGCGGTTGATGACGCGCCGGTAGAGGTCGTTCAGGTCGGAGGTGGCGAAGCGGCCGCCGTCCAACTGGACCATTGGGCGCAGATCCGGCGGGATGACCGGGATGCAGCCCAGCACCATCGCCTCGGGCAGGTTGTCGGTCTGCTGGAAGGCGTTGACCACCCGCAGGCGCTTGAGCGCCCGCGTCTTGCGCTGGCCCTTGCCGTTCTTGATGATCTCGCGCAGGGCCTGGGACTCGGCCTCCAAGTCAAAGGTGGCCAGCCGGCGCTGAATCGCCTCGGCCCCCATCGAGCCCTTGAAGTAGGAGCCGAAACGGTCCTGCATGGACCGGTAAAGCTGCTCGTCGCCCTCCAGGTCGGCGACCTTCAAAGAGGTGAACCGCTCCCAGACGCGGTCGATCCGCTCCAAGTCTTTCTCGGCCCGGCGCCGGATGGCCGCCATCTCCCGCTCGCCGGAGTCGCGCAGGCGGCGCTTGGCGTCGCTCTTGGCGCCGGCCGCCTCCAGGGCCGCCAGGTCCGCCTCCAACCGCTGGGCTCGGGCCTCGATCTCGACGTCGCGGTCGGTCGAGATCTTCTTCTTGTCCAACTCGATCTCGTTGGCCAAGGACTCGAAGTCCTCGCGGCGGCCTTCCTCGTCCACGTCGGTGATCATGTAGGCGGCGAAGTAGATGACCTTCTCGAGGTCCTTCGGGGCCAGGTCGAGCAGGTAGCCGAGCCGCGAGGGAACGCCCTTGAAGTACCAGATGTGGGTGACCGGGGCGGCCAATTCGATGTGGCCCATGCGCTCGCGGCGGACCTTCGAACGGGTCACCTCGACGCCGCAGCGCTCACAGATGATGCCTTTGAAGCGGACCCGCTTGTACTTGCCGCAGGAGCACTCCCAGTCGCGGGTCGGCCCGAAGATCTTCTCGCAGAACAGGCCCTCCTTCTCCGGTTTGAGGGTGCGGTAGTTGATCGTCTCCGGTTTCTTGACCTCGCCATGCGACCAGCCGCGGATGTTGTCGGCGGTGGCCAAGCCGATTTTGATGGCGTCGAAGATGTTCACGTCGAGCAAGTCAGTCCCTGCTTCCTTATGGCTTCGTTAACGTACAAGCGGGAAAAATCAGATCTCATCGATCGATGAGGCGTCCGGGCGGCGCGCCAGGTCGATCCCCAGTTCCTCGGCCGCCCGGTAAACCTCGTCGTCGGAGTCGCGCATTTCGATGGCGGTGCCGTCGGCCGACATCACGTCGACGTTCAGGCAGAGCGACTTCATCTCCTGCATCAACACCCGGAAGGACTCCGGGATGCCCGGGTCGTGGACGTTCTCGCCCTTGACGATGGCCTCGTAAACCTTGACCCGGCCGACCACGTCATCGGACTTGATGGTCAGCAACTCCTGGAGGGCGTAGGCGGCGCCGTAAGCCTCCAAAGCCCAAACCTCCATCTCGCCGAAGCGCTGGCCGCCGAATTGGGCCTTGCCGCCCAAGGGCTGCTGGGTGATCATCGAGTAGGGGCCGGTCGAGCGGGCGTGAATCTTGTCGTCCACCAGGTGGTGCAGTTTCAAGATGTACATCTCGCCGACCGCCACCGGCTCGGGGAAGGGCTCGCCGGAGCGGCCGTCGAACAGGGTGGTCTTGCCGTCCTGGTCGACCAGCCGCTGGCCGTCCCGGTTCGGGATGGTGCAGCCGAGCAGGCCGGTCAACTCGTCCTCGCGGACGCCGTCGAAGACCGGCGTGGCGATCCGCTGGCCGGGATGGCCGGAGCGCATGCGCTCGGAGAACCGGGCCGCCCATTCGGCCTTCGGGTCCTCGACCTGCCAGCCCTGCGAGGCGATCCAGCCCATGTGCAGTTCCAGCACCTGGCCCACATTCATCCGCCCGGGCACGCCGAGCGGGTTCAAGATCACGTCCACCGGCGTGCCGTCGGCCAGGAAGGGCATGTCCTCGACCGGCAGGATCTTCGAGATGACGCCCTTGTTGCCGTGGCGGCCGGCCAGTTTGTCGCCGTCGGTGATCTTGCGGCGCTGGGCGATGTGCACCCGGACGACCTGGTTGACCCCGGGGGCCAG
>JAIROU010000322.1 GCA_031257375.1 Bifidobacteriaceae bacterium | reverse complement strand
CGTGAACTCGGCCAGCGCCAGGGCCGCCGCCACCCCGCCGGCGTAGGCCCGGATCAGTCCGCCGCGGCCGAGCAGGACGCCGCCGAAGTGGCGCGTCACCACCGCCAGGATGTCGCTGACCTGCTCGTGGCGCAGAACTTTCAGCATCGGCGCCCCGGCCGTCCCGGCTGGTTCGCCGTCGTCGCTGGAACGTTGGACGGCGGCATCGGAACCTATCACCATGGCGTAGGCGTGATGGCGGGCGCCGTGGTCCTGGCGGCGGATCCGGGCGACGGCGGCCTTGGCGGCGGCGGTGTCCTGGACTGGGATCAGGCGCGTGATGAAGCGCGACTTTTTGACGGTTTCCTCGGATCGAACCTCGCTGACCAAGCGCCGCAGTGCCATGGGGAGAACCATATAAGGTGAGTGGGAAAGGAGACGTGGACATTGACCGATCAGCCGACCGCCCGGAGCGACCGGATTGTCACCGTTCCGAACGCCATCTCCGCCCTGCGCCTCGGCCTGGTGCCGGTGTTCGTCTACCTGGTGGTGCGCCACCAGGACATTTGGGCGATCGCCGTGCTGGCCTTCGCCGGCGTGACCGATTGGCTGGACGGCTTGGCGGCGCGGCGGCTGAACCAGTACACCAAACTGGGGCGGCTGCTGGACCCGGCGGCCGATCGGCTGTTCATCTTGTCGACGGTCTTCTTGCTCGGCTGGCGGGGGATTGTGCCCTGGTGGCTGGTGGCGCTGCTGGCCGCGCGCGAGGCCGTCATGGGGCTGGCCCTGGGCGTGCTGAAGCTGAAAGGGATCGATCCGCCGGCGGTGGTCTTTGTCGGCAAAGCGGCCACCTTCGCACTGATGTACGCCTTCCCGCTGCTGCTCTTGGCCGAGATTTCCAACCGCACCGCCGCCAATGCCGCCTGGGTGTTCGGCTGGGCCTTCGCGATCTGGGGGCTGGCCTTGTACTGGGTGGCCTGCGGCGCCTATCTGATCGAGGCCTACCGGGCGCTGCGGCGACTGGGCCGCGGCGGGCAAGAGGTTGGCGGCGGGGGCGGTGGCCGTGAGGCGGCCTGACGAATCGATGACCTTGTTGACCGAGGTCTTGGAGCGCCCGCTCGACGGCGGCTACGCCGAGGCGGCGCGGCGCAAAGCCGCCGGCCAGCCGCCGGTCAAGGCCGGCCGCTGGGCCTTGGTGGCGGCGGCCGCTGTGATCCTCGGGCTGGGCGTGACGGCCAGCGTGCGAACCCTGCGCAGTCCGGGCGAGGCCGACCAGCGCGCCCGCCAAGCCCTCGAGCGCAACGCCGTCGAGGCGCAGAGCCGCCTGCTGGCGCTGGCCGAGCGGACCAACCAATTGGCCGGCGAGGTCGAGGCGCTGGAGAACCAAGCCCTGTCGCTGACCGACCCGGCCGCCGCCGCCGAGGCCAGGGCGCTGGCGGTGGCGGTCGGGGCGATCGGGGCGGCCGGGCCGGGGCTGGAGATCTCCATCCAGGAGGACGCTCAAGCGGTCGCCGCCGGGGCCGACGAGGCCCGCATCCGGGCCGGCGACCTGCGCATCCTGGTCGGCGCCTTGTGGCAGGCCGGGGCCGAGGCGGTGGCGGTCGGGGAGGTCCGGCTGGCCTCGACCACCGCCATCCGCGACGTCGGGGACCAGATTCAGGTCGGGTTCGAGTCCCTGGGCACGCCTTATGTGATCCGGGCCATCGGCCCGGTCGAAGACTTGGAGATCGGGCTGGCTTTAGGCCGGGCGGCGGACCGGATCAGCCTGCTGAGCGGCTATCTCGGCGCCGCGGTCCAGATCCGGCCGGTCGAGCGCCTGGAGTTGCCGGCCAGCGCCGAAGTCGCCGGCTTGGAGTACATCGACCTGGTTGGAGGGGGCGAGGCGCCTTGATCGCGCTGTTTGGGCTGGTGGCCGGCGTGCTGCTGGGCATGGCCACGCAGACGGACGTGCCAGCCTTCCTGGTGCCGTATCTGCCGATCGCCGTGGTGGCGGCGCTCGACGCCCTCGCCGGGGCCGCCCGAGCCCTTCTCGACGGCCTGTTTGACGACCGCGTCTTTGTGGTCTCGTTCTTGTCCAATGTGCTGGTGGCGGCGCTGCTGGTGTTCCTGGGCGATCAGTTGGGGGTCGGCTCGCAACTGTCCACGGCGGTCCTGGTGGTGCTCGGCATCAGAATCTTCTCCAACGCCGCCGCCATCCGGCGCAAGCTGTTCCGGGCATGAGCCAGGACCGCCCGCCCGGCGCCCCGGCGGACCGGGCGCCGCCGCCGGCCGGGCGCGACCGACCCGTCCGGCCGGCCGAGGGCACGGCCGCCTGGCGCCGGCTCGGCCGGGCCGTGCGGCCGCGCTGGTCGAAGGCCCAGCTGACCGCCGGACTGCTCTGCCTTGTGCTCGGCTTCGGCGCCGCCACCCAGGTCAAACAGGTCTCCAAGGCCGACTTCTCGAAGCTCCGCCAAGACGAGTTGGTCGAGGTCCTGGACCAACTCGACGCCCAGGCGGGCCGTCTGGAGGCGGAAAACCTGGCCCTCGAGCGCGAGCGCGACCGCCTGGAATCAGACCAGACCAGCCAGCAGGCGGCGGCCGAGGCGGCCCGCCAGCGCGCGCAAGTCCAGGGCATCCTGGCCGGCACCATCGCGGCCCAAGGCCCGGGCATCGCCCTGACGGTGTATGACCCAGAGGGCAAGCTGACGGCCGCCGCCGCCTATCTGCTGGTCGATGAGTTGCGCAACGCCGGGGCCGAGGCGATCAGCCTGGGACCGGTCCGGATCGTCGCCTCGACCTATTTCGAGGACTGCCAGCGGACCGGCTGCGTGATGGTGGGCGGCCAAGCCCTCGAACCGCCCTACGAGTGGCTGGCGATTGGCGACCCGAACACCTTGGAGACCGCGCTGGGGATTCCGGGCGGGGTTCTGGCGGCCGTCAGGACCCAGGGCGGGTCCTCGACCGTCACCGCCAAGGGGCGGGTCACCATCGACGCGGTTGGCTCGTTGGCTGCCCCGCGCTACGCTACCGCGCTAGAGTGACTGGGGAGACCGCATCGTTGGACCGGAAGGGGGATGGACGTGGAGCCGGATTCAGGCCCAGGTTTTGTGACCGATTCAACCCAGGCGATTGGCGCCCTGGCCGAATTCGACCTTGACGCGCCGCTGGTCGAGGGGCTGAGCGCCGGGGCGCAGGCCGCCATCGACGCCTTGCCGCCGACTTCGGCGCTGTTGGTGGTCCTCAGAGGCCCGAACGTCGGCTCGCGTTTTCTGCTCGACGCCGATTCGACCAGCGCCGGGCGCTCGACCAGGTCGGACATCTTCTTGGACGATGTCACAGTGTCGCGGCGCCACGCCACCTTCGACCGCGACGGCGCCAGTTTCATGGTCCGCGACCTCGGGTCGCTCAACGGCACCTACGTCAACCGCGAACGGGTGGACCGGGCCTTGCTCAAGGCCGGCGACGAGGTCCAGATCGGCAAATACCGCCTGACCTTCCGCCCGTCTCCTTCCCGGCCGGCGTGAACGGGGCCGCCAGCGCGCAGTCCTGGCCGAAGGGGCTGCCTCACCGCGCCACCTATTCGATCTCGGCCGTGCTGGACGCCTTGACCGGCGAGTTCCCGGACCTGACGATCTCCAAACTGCGCTACCTGGAGGACCAGGGCCTGCTCGCCCCGGAGCGGACCGCCTCCGGCTACCGCCGCTATTCGGAGGCCGACATCGAGCGGGTGGCCTGGGTGCTGATCCAGCAGCGCGACCACTTCTGGCCGCTGAGGGTCATCCGGGCGCGCCTGGCGGAGATGGACGCCGCCGTCGGCCCCTACGCCCTGGCGATGCCGCGCCGGCCGCGCCCGGCGCCGATCGACGCCGAGGACGTCGCCACCGTCACCGGCCAGGACCGAGCCGCCGTCGAGGCGGTCGCCAAGGCCGCCGGCGTCGACGCGAAATCGGCCGACGCCGCCCTCATCCAGGCCGTGGAGGCGGTGGCCGACCTGGCCCCCTTCGGCCTGGAGCTCCGCCACCTGGCCCCGGTCTTCCACGCCGCCCAGCGCCAAGTCGAACTGGTGGCCCTGGCCACCTCGGCCGCCGTCGGCTCCGCCCCCGACTGCGCCGAAGCCATGGCCCGCCTGGTCTCCGCCCTAGTCCGCCTAAAATCCGCCAACCTGTAGCCCGGGCAAACCCGGGGACGGTCCTTTCGTCTCAAACTTGGGGACACTCCTTGAGCCGGGACGGGGGGTCTGCCCCAGGGGCTTTTGGCGGGGAACGTATCATGGGAACGGAGCGCCGCCGGTCCGGCGGGTGCGACTTGGGAGGGTGGGGGTTTGGGTCGGAGGGTCCTGGCGGGTTTGAGGCGGCCCGCGCCGTGGCTGGTCGGGGCGCTGTACGCAGGCGTGGCGGTGGTCGGAGCGCAAGTGGCCGATCGCGGCGCGGCGCGGCTCGACGGCATCGGGACCTGGGCGCTGATACTGGCGCTGACGCCGGTCGGGGCGGTGGCTGTGAGCTTGATGGCGGGGCTGGTTCTGGCGCCGGGACGCGCGCCGGGCGCCGGATCGAAGCCGAGGCGGGGGGCCTTCGTGGGCCGGTGGGCGGCCATCTACGCCTGCTGGATGCCGCTGTGGCTGTCGACCTACCCCGGCTTCTTCGCCTACGACGCGGCCGCCGAGTTGAACTACGTCCTCGAAGGCCCCATCAACTCCCACCACCCGCCTTTGCACACCTGGGTCCTGGGGTACGGCGTGGAGGGCCTGCACGCGCTGCTCGGGCAATGGAACTACGCCATCGCCGTCTATATCCTGGCCCAGGCGTTGCTGGTGGCGGCCTGTTTCGCCTGGGTGTTGGGGCGGCTGCAGACCTGGGGGGCGCCGCGCTGGGTGATCTGGGGCGCGCTCGCCTACTACGCCGTCTTCCCGACCGTCGCGCTGTTCGCGCTCTGCTCGACCAAGGACGTGCTGTTCTCGACGGCCGTGCTGACCTTGATGATCCTGCTGGTGGACTTCGCCAAGGGCCGGTCCGGCGGGCGGTTTTGGGTGCTCCTGGGCGCCGTGTCCGCGGTCGTCCTGCTGCTCCGCGTCAACGCCGTCTACGGGTTCGTGCCGTTCGCCGTCGTGGCGTTGATCGGCTCGCGCGGGCGGCGCAGGCCTTTGGCGATCGCCTTGGGCGCGCCGATCGCCCTGACTCTGTTCGCCACCGAGGTGCTGTACCCGCACATTCTGCATTACCTCTCGCCCCAGCCCGAGTCGAAGCTGTCGATCCCGATTCAGCAGTTGGCGCGGGTCTACAACCGCTCGGCCGCGACCACGACCGGCCAGGAGCGGGCCGCGATCGAGCAGTGGTGGAGCCGGCTCGACTGCTTGCGGGCTTATGCGCCGCAGAACTCCGACCCGACCAAGCGGGGCATTGACAACGCCGAGATCACCGCCCGTCCGGGCGATTTTTTGCGCGATTGGGCCAGGATCGGGCTGCGCCACCCCGGCGTCTACGTCAACGCGACGCTGGCCAACACCTATCAGGGCTGGTATCCGGGCGCGATGATCACCGGCTACAACTATCCCGGCGGCCCGGCCTACCTCTATTCGATCGATGGCACCAGCTATTTCATCTTCCGGGCCGAGCCGCCGGGCGAGATGCGCCAGCCGTCATTGCTTCCGGCCGTCCAGGACTTCTACCTGGGCCTGTCGAAATCCCCGACCGTGACGCGGATCCCGGTGGTCTCGTGGCTGTTCGCGCCCGGGGCCCATTTGATGGCCTTGATCCTGGTGATCGCGCTGGCGGCGGCCCGCGCCAGCGGCGGGCGGGCGATGCTCCTGCCGGCCGTGATGCTGCTCTGCTTGACGCTGACGGTGTTCTTCGGGCCGGTCATGCTGATCCGCTACTTCTTGGCGCTGTTCTTCGCCTTCCCCCTGCTGGCGGCCTTCCTGGCCAGGGCGGGCGCCTTTGCGGCCGCGCCCGGCGCGGTTGGCCCCGCCGCCGCTCAGGCCGCCGATGCCGCCGATGCCGCCGCCGCCGC
>JAIROU010000195.1 GCA_031257375.1 Bifidobacteriaceae bacterium | reverse complement strand
CCCCCAAACCGCGACGGCCGCCACCACCCCCAACCCCAACACCAACACCGCCACCACGACCACCGCCACGACCCGCCCCCGGCCCCAACGCCGCCGCGGCCGGGCGCCCCCGGCCACGCCCTCCCCGCCACCGCCAACAACCGACCCCGCCACCTCAGCCCCCCATCAGCCCCTGCCGCGCCCGGCGGCGGCGGAACACCACCAGCAGCGCCCCGAAAATCAAACTGGCCGCAACCGACGCAGGTAGCCAACCGGGCGACAGCGCGCCCGTCAACGGCAGCGGGCCAGCGCTGACCGGTCCGTCGGCGCCAGACGGACCCGGTGAGCCGTCTTGCCCCGAAGCTCGCGAACCGGCGGGTGCCGGGCTCGAAGACTGGCTGGCACTGACAACTCCGGTGGCGCCGGCCGACGGGACGGCCGCCGGGGCAGACGGCTCCCGCGACCCGTCCCCCTGAGACCCGCTCGGCGCAATGCTCGGCTCGGGTCCCACCGGTGCCGAGGGCTCCGGATTCGACGGAGACCCGGTCTGGGTCAGTGCTTCGACTTGCGCCTTGGTGAACACGGCCCCGTCGTCTGCGGGCTCCCAGATCGCCGCGCCAGGGGTGGCGTCGCACTCGTCGCCGACCCCGTCGCCATCCGAGTCTTCCTGCCCCCAGTTGTAAACGTCCGGGCAATTGTCAACATCACGCGCCGCCGAGTCCCCATCGTCGGTCACCAGCAACTGGGTGGAGCCTATCGCCCGTCTCCCCCTGGCGTCGGTCACCCGCACGCCGACCACCCCGTCGAACTCCTCGTCGAAGCGGTGCGTGACCGTCCACGAGTCCGTGGTCTGATCCCAAATCCCGTCGCCCTCGAAGTCCCACTCATACGCGGTGATCCCCCCGTACGGCGAATACGACCCGCCCGCGTCCAAAGTCAACTCCTCACCCGACTTGACCACATAAGGACCTTGTATCCACGCCAAAGGGTTGTCCAGCGCCGCCGCGATCGCCTGGTCGACCGCCTCCGCCAGCTTCCCGTCCGTGCCGTCAAGCACCAGGCCGTTGGTGCCCTGCGCCAGTTGCCGCATCTCATCGCAATCCAGCGCCCCGAGGTCTATGCCGTAAATCTCGACCGGGTCCACCCGCAGCGCTTCCCTTTGCAGGGCCGCCAGGTCGTAGTCGGAGAACGCCTCTCGCGGGTCCAGGTCCTCGGTGGTCAGCAGCAAAACCACTTTGCGCACGCCAGAGCGCCAATTCATGCCCAGCGCCGTCATCAATCCAGTATGCGTCGACGGCTCCCAATAGATCCGGCCGCCGTCTGACGGGTCCAAGCCGTCGAGCACCCCGCCGGCCAGTTCGGCCGAGTAGGTGAAGTCCAGCGCGACGCTTCCCTCGGTCGGCGCCCGGCCCTCATCCATGTCGCCAAGTGTGTGGTCAAACCCCCGGAACTCGACCACCCCGAACCGCGCCGAACGCCGCCGGCCGTCGGCGGTCCTGGCATACCTGTCGACCACCTCGTCAATATTCTGCCAACCTCCTGGCGGGTAGCCATAGCCCATGTCGACCACAAACACGATGTCGACCGCGCCGGCGCCCCAGATCCCGCCGCGGGCCTGACGTGGCACGCCCAGCGTCGATTTGACCTGCTCGGCTATCTGCTCATGGCCAGTGATATTCGGGTGATACCACTCGTTGGAGGTCCGCGACCCCTTGCTCTGGGTCGGCCGGTCCCCGACCTGGATCCCCTCCGTCTCCAAGAACTCGTTCAGCCATCGGAACTCGTTCCGTCTCAATGCGGAGGGATCCGGCTCGTGGCCGGCGAAACGATCCGACACCCCGTCCACATACGTCACCTTCAACTGATGGTCCCGGTTCCAATCGGCCACCAACTCACGCTGTTTCTGGTTGGCGGCCGCTCCAGCCGCGCGCACCCCTCCGGCCGCGTCGTAATAGTCCACGATTATCGGAGCGGTCCGGTCAGCGAAACGGTCCAAATAGTAGTCCTCGGTGTCAATGCTCAAGAACGGGTACCCCACCAACACAATCTCCGCCCTTGAGGTATCGACCATCGCCTCCAAAGCTTCAAAGACGTCTCCCGTGTCGGCCATTACGTCATCAAACGTCGCCATGGCGCTATCGACCGCCGCTTTACACGCCCCGGCCTCCCTAAGAACCGACCGCCAACAGAGCCACCAGAAACACGGGCCGACCCACCCGGCGCCGCGCGCGCCGCGGGCCAATCGAAATAGTCATATGCCAATCTACCGAGACCTGGCAAGGCGTGTCCAGGTTGCTCTTCCCCGGCCCCGCAGGCCGGTCCCGGCCGGGCGGGAGAGGTCCGGCCGGGCAGGAGGGACCGATCCCGCGGCAACGTGGTGCCGGTCGTGCTTCCCCGGGCGTTCGCCCGGTGTTCGCGTGGGGGGGGCCTATAGCGCTGGGAGCGCGTTCATGGCTCGGATGCGTTCCGAGAGTTTCTCGGAACACGGCGAAGGGGCAGGATTGCGCGGGCACCATCGGCATTTCGTCCAAGCAGGGGGCAAAGGCCGGGTTGAGCGCAGGGCGGACGCCGGGTCGGAGTGGGCTTGACGGGCCGGGCTGGGGGGCGCCTGGGGCTGGGGCCGGACAGGCGGCATCGGGCGAGGACTGGGCGGCATCGGCGGCTTGTCTGCGCGTGGCGCTTTGACCTTCCGTTTGCGCAACGGTAAAGTAACGGCCTGCGAAATGGTCAGGTTTGTCTCTGCGAAACGGTAAAGGGCTCAAGTGCGAAGCTACCAGCGTCGCGTGATCGATGACGAGCTGGACGAGTTCCAGCCGCGATTGGCGGCCACCCACATCTACGGCGCCAAGGGCGTCGGCAAGACGGCCACCGCCCTGCAGCGGGCCGCCAGCGCGCTGTCCTTTGACGAGGAGCGCGACCGCCAGCTTTTCCAGGCCGACCCGGATTTGCTGGAGTCGCAGCCGCCGCCGCTGCTGATTGACGAGTGGCAGCGCCTGCCCGAAGTCTGGGACCGGATTCGGCACTCGGTGGACGACGGCGTGGCCGAGGGCCACTACATCATCGCCGGCAGCGCCTCGCCCCCGCGCGGGACCCAGGTCCACTCCGGCGCCGGGCGGATCGTCAGCTTCATGATGCGGCCGCTGTCGCTGGCCGAGCGCGGGCTTCAGGAGACCACCGTCTCGCTCGGCGCCATGCTGGCGGGCGGCGCCAAAGTGACCGGGCGCACCAAGCTGAAACTGGCCGACTACGTGGCCGAGATGACGGCATCGGGCTTCCCCGCCATCCGGCCGCAGCCCGAACGGGTCCGCGGGCGCCTGCTCGACTCCTACATCACCAACGTGGTCCAGCGCGAGTTCCCGGAGCAGGGCTACCCGGTGCGCAAACCGGGCGCGCTGCTGCAGTGGATGGCCGCCTACGCCGCCGCCACCGCCAACACGACCAGCTACAACCGGATCCTCGACGCGGCCATGCCGGGCGTCAGCGACAAGCCCTCCAAGCCGGCCGCCATCGCCTACCGGCAGGTGCTGGACCGGTTGTGGCTGCTCGACCCGGTCGAGGCCTGGTCGCCCAGCCAGGCCAGGATCGAGCGCCTGACCTGGGCGCCGAAGCACTATTTGGCGGACCCGGCGTTGGCCGCCCGCCTACTCAAGGTCGACGCCGCCGGGCTGCTGCGCGGCAGCCAGGGCACGCGCTCGCATCTGCGGACCGGCAACCTGTTGGGGGCGTTGTTCGAGCATTTGGTGGCGCTCAGCGTCAAGACTTACGCCCAGGGGGCCGATGCCGAGGTCCGCCACTTGCGCACGCACGGCGGCCAGCACGAGGTCGATTTGGTGGTCGAGAACTCGGCCGGGGCGGTGGTCGCCTTGGACGTCAAGTTGACCGCCACGCCGGTGGCCGATGACGTCAAGCAGCTTTTGTGGTTGCGGGACCGCTTGGGCTCGAGCTTCGTGGACGGCGCCATCATCACCTCGGGCGCGCAGGCCTACCGGCGCAAGGACGGGATCGCGGTGATCCCGGCGGCGCTGCTGGGGCCTTAGCGCGGTAGAGTTCGCGCCTGCCCGGCGCGCCCCGGCCCGCTCCGGCGTCCGCCGATTCGGTTTAGCTGTATTGGCGCTCGATGAAGTCCGCCATCAAAGGGACGGTGAAGGAGATGACTCCGACCCGTGGGGAGTAGGCCAGGCCTTTGGCGATCAGGCGCGCGCGGATAGTGCTCAGCGCCTTGGGCGGTTTGTTCAACCTGGCCGCGATGTCGCCAGTGGCCGAGCCCGCGTCGCCGTCCTGGGCCATCGCCCGCAGGTAGGAGCGCTCGGCGGCGGTGGCGCGAGACCACCGCGCGGGGGAAAAGCCCGCGTCCAGGGCGGCGCGCCCGGCTTCCAGCGCCGAGCGGGCGTCAGACTCGGTGAACGGGCTGTCGGGGGCGACCTGCCAGACGGCGCTGCCGAACTCTTGGAGGAAGTAGGGATACCCCTGGGCCGCCTCCAGGACCAGGCGCAGCGCCTCGTCCGTGTAGAAGGCGCCAGAACGCCCGGCGGGCTCGCTCAACGCTTGCCGGGCCGCCGCCTCGTCAAGCGGTCCGACGGTTCGGTAGTCGAACAGCCTCTCGGCGTAACTCCGGACCCCGGCCAGTCGGCCGGGCAGACCGGGCAGGCCGGCCCCGCAGACATAGAACGGCCAGCCCCGCTGGCTCGCCTTGTGCTGCGCGCCGAGCAGGGCGGCCGTGAACTCGCGGTCGAGGTCTTGCATCTCGTCAACAAACACGGCGAAGCCGACGCCGTGCTGCTTCAGCGGCTTGTCCAAGTCTTCGACCAGTTCGAGCAGGTCGAAGTCCAGCGCTCCCGAATCGGCTCGGCCGCTCTTGGCCTCGAAACCAAACGAAACCCCTGGAAGGCCTAGCGTCATGGAGAAGGAGCCGACCGAGCCGAGCGCCTGCTTCAAGGGATTGGTCCGCCCGCGGCCCATCTTCCTGGCCGAGGACAGCAACTCCGCGGCGAAGCGTCGCCGGACCCCGGCACATAGGGATCGGCGGCGATTTCCACGTCAGCAGTCTAACGAAATCTAAGCCGATCTAACAGCGTCTAACAAGAGCACGGAGCAAAGCCGGGCCGCAGTTCGTCCGGGGTCAACCCGGAACGGCCGGGCTGTGGCCGTCCGCAACGGCCCGAGGACGGCGGTGAGGCGAACTGTCATGGCGGGTCGGCCGTCAGCATGGCCCCGGCGACCGCGCGGCAGACTTGTTTGACCTGGCGCCAGTCGTGCCAGCGGACGGCCAGGCCCTTATAGGCGGCCAGTTGCTTGGTTGTGCGCGAGTCTTTCGGTTGCGGGTCGGCCAATTGCGCGGCCAATTGCGCGGCCACCGTCCCCTCAGTCGGGGCCTGGTCGGAGTAATAGGCGTCGATGCCGGCCAGCACAGCGCCGGCCGGTTCGATCCCGGCGGTCGCGGCCAGCGCGGCGATGTCCAAGTAGTCGCGGACCTGGTTGCGCTTGACGGCCAGAAACGCCTTGATGCGCAACGTCTCGGCCAAGGTCGGGATGACGATTTCGGACCCGTCTGGCAGGCGGTAGACCTCGGTTTCGAGCGGCGCCCGCCGGATCAATTGGCGCAGCCCGGTCTCGATCCCCCCCAATTCGCCGAGCACGATTCTGCCCGGCGTGACCCGGTTGGTCACCCAATCGCCCTCGCGCTCCAAGGCCTCGAGCACGGCCGCGAAGCGATCAGACAAGTCGCTCAGCACGTGATCGTGGTCGACGCTGATCCGGTGGCTGGCGTGGAGGGCGGCGGCGGCCCCGCCAACCATGACCGATTCCGGCACCAGGCGCTGAAAGCGGGCCGCGCTGGCCAGCAACTCCGAAAACTGCGGATTGGCCGGTGACGGGTCTGGCATTGCGTTATCATATCTGATAAGAAGGGAAACCCGTGAAGCTCAAGTTCAGGAACATCACGGCCACCCCGGCGGGCCCCGTGTCCAGTTGGGGCGTCGAGGGCATGGCCGCCGCCCTCGAGCGCGGGGGCCTAGTCCATCTTCAGCGGGTCGTCCGTCAGGCCGTGGCCGATCCGTACGGCGACGTCGCCCTTGATCTGGACGATGCCGCCGCCGCAGTCGCCAGCCCCTTGGCCGGTTTGGCGGCAGAGATTCTGGAGCGCGCCCGCGGCGGTCCCAGGGCCGAGGTCGCGCACCGGGTCCGCCTGGCCGTGGCCCAGTCCGGGCTGACCGCGCGCCAGTTCGCCGCCCGGCTCGGCACCAGCCAGTCACGCCTGTCGACCTACGCCAGCGGCAAAGTTGTGCCCAGCGCCGCCCTGCTGGTGGCCATCGAGCGCCTGGCCCGCGGCGGCGGTCGGTCGGGCGCTGCGGGCGCGCCCCTCAGCCGGGCGAGAGGGGCGGATCGCGCCAATTCTCCACCACCAGGCCGCTGACGCGGCTGAACTCGGCGGTGTTGGCCGTGGCGAGGACGGCGCCCAGGGCGAGCGCGGTGGCCGCGATCAGCAGGTCGTTCGGGCCGATGACCGTTCCGGATCGGCGCTGGCGCTCGCGCAGCGCGCCGTATTGTTCGGCCGCCGCGCCGTCGAAGGCGGCCACGCCGATTTGGGCGATGAACTCGCGGGTTAGCCGAAGGGCCTTGTCCGAGCCGCCTTTGCGGGCGCCGAAGAGCAGTTCGGCGGCGGCGACCGCTGGGATGCGGAGCCCGCCGGGTTCTGCCGCCAACAGTCGGCGGGCAGCCGCTGGGGACGTGCCGCGCAGCAGATCCACGCAGATGTCGGTGTCGAGCAGGATCACAAGTCCGGCCTCGGGGAGTCGGTCTCCCAGTCGAGTTCCGGCGGGGCCTCCAGCGGCTCATCGGCCAGCGATCCGAGCAGGTCGGCCAGGCCGCTGGGCCATGGTTTCAGCCCCTCGACCAGTCTGCGGTTGGTGTAAGCCGAGAGGGACAAGCCCTCCCGTCCGGCCGCGGATCTGGCCGCCTCGATGACCCCCTCATCGAGGTACAGGGTGACAGCTTTCCCAGCCACGCCTCCTCCTCTCATATATGACAATCATATCACATATTGTCAGCTTGCGCCCGCAGTTGGGCTCTTTGTCGAAGAAGAGATGCTGGAGTCCAGGCTGCTCTACGGCTGGTACCCAGACGTTGTCACGCACCCCGGAGAGGCCGCCGGAGAGGCCGCCGAGTTGCTGGCTGAACTGGCCAACGTTCCGGCTGGGTTCGTTCGCGCGCAACTTGCGGGGCGAGTTGAGCGCATCGTCCAAACTGTTCTTCTATGACGTTGGCATGCGCAACGCCGTGATCGGAGACTTCGCCCCGCCCTGAGCCGCCGCGCCGGCCAGAGGAGGGTCAAGGGGGGTCAGTCGCGCCAGGCGGCGACCAGTTCGGCCGGCGTCCAGGTTCGCGCCAGGGGCAGACCCGCCTCGACTCCGGCGCGGGTGACCGCGACCAGCGGCGTGGCGGTGGCCGCGCCGGGCACTTCGACGGCCCCGCGAGCCAGCGCGGCGAAGTCGCGCGCGTCGAACAGGCCTTCCTCGCGCCACTTGATCGAGCCGACCATTGCCACCGAGCCCGCGACCGGCTGCTTGTCGGCGCCCACCAGATCGATCTCAGGGTTGTTCCGGCGGTTCCACCAACTCCCCACCGCGCCAACGCCGGGCCACTCGGCGTTCGGCAGCAGTCGCGACAGGGAGGCCCGGACCAGTGGCTCGACCGCGCGGCCGCGCCAGGCCGGCCATTGCCGCTCGATGCCCGCCAGCGCCAAATCGGCTCGACCGCGCTCGGCCAGCGTGATGGCCTCAGGGCCGAATGCCAACCAGAAGCGCAGATACGAATCCGCCACCCGGTACCGGTGGTCGCGGGCGCCTGACTTGGTGGAGAGCGGCGAGTCCCGGCTGATGACGCGCTTGGCCTGAAGGCTTTTGAGGACCGGGGCCAGGCTGCCTGAGGCGACAGCGCCGGCCTGGCCGGCGCGCTGGGCGATGTGGCTGAAGGTGCGGGCGCCGTTGCCCACCGCCTCGAGCACGGAACGCGCCAAGGCTGCTGAAGGGAACTCGCCCAGCAATGTCAACTGCCCGGCGGCCAGGAGCGGCGACAGCGGGCTGGTCACCGATTCGGCGACGAACTCGCGCCAGGTGGCGCCCCGCGGCCACGACGCGGCGATCTCCGGGAACCCCCCGGTGGTGATCCAGGCGTCGATCGCCTCAGCCCCGTCCAGCCCCGTCAGATCGGCCACGTCCGCCACCGTCAGCGGCTCGACCGTCATGGCGGCGGCCCGGCCGAAGAAGGGGTGATCGTAGGACTGCAAAGTGGACATGACCGAACTGTCGCTGCCCACCAGGAGCAGCAGCACAGGTTTGGCAGATAGCTGCCGGTCCCAGACGGTCTGCAGCGCGCCCTCGAAGTCGGGGCTCTGGGCGATCAGCCAAGGGACCTCGTCCAACACCACCAGAGACGGAGACTCGCTGGGCAAGGCCATGGCCAAGAGCCGCAGGGCTTGGTTCCAGTCGGCGGCCGTGAGGTCGGCCACGGCGGCGGCGCCGGGGAGATCCGACGACCCGATCCCGCTCATGAAGTCAGTCCGCTCGGCCGCCGCCGCGCGGCCCTTGGCGGCCTGGAAATACAGGCCCGGACCGGCGACCAGCCGGGCGAACTCGCCGGCCAAGCGCGATTTCCCGACCCGTCGCCGCCCGGTTAGGATAACGGCTCGCCCGGCGGTGGCCCCGGCGCCATCGGCGACCCTTTGCCACTCGCGCCGCAGGATGGCGAGATCCAGCGCTCTGCCCGCGAACGGCATCGGACGCCCCTTCCTTTGTCTTCACAGATCTTAGTTAGATTGAATCATACTTATTGCGTCCCCACCTCAGCGGTACCGCCGCCCCAGTGTGCCCCTAAACCCGGGTTTAGTCCCCGAGCCGCGCCGGGCGCCGCGGCCGAACAATCTGTGCCGACCGCCGTGCCGACCGCCGCGCCCGGCGTCGAGTGGTGAAGCTGACGAGGCCGGTGTCGCCTCAGACTGAGGCCATGGAGGGCACCGCCGCAGCCGACTCGTCCGCGTCGGCTTGGGCCAGGCGGGCTGAGGCGAGGAGCAGTTTGATGCGGTTCAGCTGGTTGACCGGGGAAGCGCCCGGGTCGTACTCAATGGTCACAATGTTGACGCCGGGGTGGCGGCGCATGATCTCGCGGAACATGCCCTTGCCGGTGACATGGTTGGGCAGGCAGGCGAACGGCTGGGCGCAGATGACCGACTTGACCCCGGATTCGATCAGCTCCAGGATCTCGGCCGTCAGCAGCCAGCCCTCCCCGGCCTGGTTGCCCAGCGAGCAGATGTCGCTGGCCGCCCGCATCATGGCCGGCATGTCGCCGGGCGGCGGGATATCGGTCCTGGACCAGGTCAGCGCCTGGCGCACGGGGTCGCGGTAGCGCTCCAGCAGCCAGCGCACGAACTGCTTGAGCCTGAGGACGCGCCGCCCGGTCCCGAGCACCCGGTAGTTCCATTCGACCGTGTACATGCCGTTCAGCACGAACTCCATCAGCCCCGGCAGCCGCGCCTCGAAGCCCTCCGACTCGACCACCTCGACCACGTGGTTGTTGGCGTCGGGATGGAACTTGACCAGGATCTCCCCGACGATGCCGACCACCGGCTTGCGCTCGACCGGCCGCTTGGGCAGGGCGTCGAACTGGCGGACGATTCGCTTGACGAGGCGGCCGTGGCCAAGGCCGAGCCGCCCGCGCTCCAGGAAGCGCCGCGCCTCCTGGTCGAGGCTGCGGTAAAGGGCCAGGGCCGCGCCCGGCTCGGACTCATACGGCCGGGTCCGCAGCAGGGCCGCCTCCAACAGGTCCCCGATCACGACCGCCTGCATGCAGCGGTGCAGCAGCGGCAGCGACAGCTTGAAGCCGGGGTTGCGCTCCAACCCCTGAGTCGACACCGCCAGCACCGCGACCTGCGGATATCCGGCCTCGGCCAGGGCTTTGCGGAGCAGCCCGACGTAGTTCGTGGCCCGGCACATCCCCCCGGTCTGGGTGATCATCACCGAGGTCGCGTCCGGGTCGGCCCGCCCGCTGGTGAACTCCGACACCAACTGGCCCACCACCATGATGGCCGGATAGCACGAATCGTTGTTGACATGGCGCAGGCCGGTCTCGACCTGCTCGCCGGTCACCTCGCGCAGCAGGCGCAGCCGGTAGCCGGAGCCGCGGAACGCCGCCTCCAGCAGCGAGAAGTGAATCGGCGACATCTGCGGGGCGATGATCGTATGCGTCGCCCGCATCTGTTTGGTGAAGACGCGCCGCCGGGAGGCGTAGGAGGTCACGGCTTTGTCCAGGCCCGGCCCGCCAGTGCCGCCGATGCCGTCAGGCCCGGACCGCTCGGTGCGCGCCTGGGCCGCCGCCGCCAGGGAGCGCAGCCGGATGCGGGCGGCGCCGAGGTTGGAGACCTCGTCAATCTTCAGCAGGGTGTGGACCCGTCCGGCCGAATGCAGGATCTCCTGGACCTGGTCGGAAGTGATGGCGTCGAGCCCGCAGCCGAAGGAGTTCAACTGCACCAGTTCCAAGTTGGCCCTGGGGCGGACCGCGGCCGCCGCCTGGTACAGCCGCGAGTGGTAGGCCCACTGGTCGCGGGACCGCAAAGGCCGCTCGACCAAGCCCAGATGGCTGATCGAATCCTCGGTCAAGACCACCATGCCGAGGGACGTGATCAACTCCGGGATGCCGTGGTGGATTTCCGGGTCGACGTGATAGGGCCGCCCGGCCAGGACAATCCCGCGCCCCCCGGTGCGCTCCAGGAACTCCAACGCCTCGGCCCCGGCGGCCCGGACATCGGCGGCGAAGGCCTCCTGCTCGGCGTAGCCGGCCGCCACCGCCAGGCGGGCCTCCTCGATTGTGACATTCCAGTCGGCCAGTTCCTCGACCAGGCGCTCGGCCAACAAGTCCGGCCGGGCCAAATTGAAAAACGGGTTGACCAGCCGCGCCTCCCCGTCCCGCAGCGATTCCACGTTATTGGCTATGACTTGCGGATATGAGGCCACGACCGGGCAGTTGAAATGGTTGTCGGCGCCCTCGGCCAATTCCCGCTCGTAAGACACCGAGGGATAGAAGATGGTCTTCACCCCGCGCGCCACCAATTGCTCGATGTGCCCGTGGACCAGCTTCGCCGGATAGCAAATGTTCTCCGAGGCGATCGAATCCATCCCGGCGACGAACAAATCATGGTTGGAACGCCCGGACAGCATCACCCGGAAACCCAGTTTGGTCAAAACGGTGAACCAAAGCGGATAATTCTCATACATGTTCAAGACCCGGGGAACGCCGATCGGGCCGCGGTGGGCGGCTTTCTCGGTCAGCCGCCGGTAGGCGAACAGCCGCTTGTATTTGAAGTCGAACAAGTTCGGCAATTCCGATTTCGCCCGCTCCTTGTTGCCGGCCCGTTCGCAGCGGTTCCCGGAAATGTGCTCGGAGCCGTCCGGGAATTGCGAGATGGTGCACTGGCAGTGGTTCTGGCAGAGCCGACAGGTCTCGGTGTGGGTTTGGACGTCCAAGGAGCGCAAGGCCAGCGGCGCCAGCAGGCGCGACGGCCGGCCGGGCCGAAAGCGCGAGCGGGCGATCAAGGCGGCGCCGAAAGCGCCCATCAACCCGGCGATGTCCGGCCTGACGACCTCCAAACCGGTCAAAAGCTCGAAAGCCCTGAGCACGGCATCGGACAAAAAAGTTCCCCCCTGGACAACCACGTGCGAGCCCAGCTGCCCGGCGTCGCGCAACTTGATGACCTTGTACAAGGCGTTGCGGATGACCGAATAGGACAGCCCGGCGGCGATGTCCCCGACCGAGGCCCCGTCCTTCTGGGCGGCCTTGACCGACGAGTTCATGAAGACCGTGCAGCGCGACCCCAGGTCAACCGGGGCGAACGAGGCCAGCGCGGCCTGGCAGAACGTCTCGACGTCAAGGGACATGGTCTGGGCGAAGGTCTGCAGGAAGCTGCCGCAGCCGGACGAGCAGGCCTCGTTGACGCGGATCTCGTCAATCGCGCCGCCGGCGATGCGGAGGTACTTCATGTCCTGGCCGCCAATGTCGATCACCGATGTCACCTGCGGCTGGAGGAACTCGGCGGCGCGGTAGTGGGCCATGGTCTCGACCTCGCCGTCGTCAACGTGCAGGGCGGTGCGGACCAGCCCCTCGCCGTAGCCGGTGACGCAGGCGCGGGCGATGATCGCCGGGCCGGGCAGGGCGCGGCGGGCCTGGTTCACGATCTCGGCCGCCGCCGCCACGATCGAGCCCTGGTTGGGGGCGTAGTGGCTGTGGCAGATGCGCCCCTCGGCGTCGATCAGGACGGCCTTGATGGTGGTGGACCCGGCGTCGATGCCGAGGAAGCAGGCCCCGCGGGCGTCGGCGATGTCGATCCGCTCGACCTGGGCGCGGGCGTGGCGGCGCTCGAAGGCCGCCCGTTCGGCGGCATCGTTGAACAGGGGCCGCAGCCGGTCGGACGCGGCCGGGCCGGACTGGTGGATGTCGCGGGCGCGCTCGGCCAACTGGTCCAAGGGCGTTGGCGGTTGGTCGGCGGCCAGGCAGGCGGCCCCCAAGGCGACCGTCAACTGGGCCTTGGGCGGGCAGGACAGTTCCGCCCCGGCCTCTTCGAGCGCCCGCGCGAAGGCCGCCCTCAGCTGCGGCAGGAAGAACAACGGGCCGCCCAGCAGGACCACCCGGCCGCGGACCGGCCGCCCGCAGGCCAGCCCGGCGATCGTCTGGGTGGCGACGGCCTGGAAGATCGAGGCGGCCAGGTCCTCGTGGCGGGCGCCGTCGTTGAGCAGCGGTTGCAGGTCGGTCTTGGCGAACACGCCGCAGCGCGAGGCTATTGGGTAGAGCGTTTGGTAGTCCGCCGCCAGCCGGTCCAGCCCGGCCGCGTCGGTCCCCAGCAGGGTCGCCATCTGGTCGATGAAGGCGCCCGTCCCGCCCGCGCAGGTGCCGTTCATGCGCTGCTCGACCACCGGCCTGAGGTAGGTGATCTTGGCGTCTTCCCCGCCCAGTTCGATGATCACGTCGGCGGCCGGGTCGAGGCGGCGGACGGCCTCGGTTTCGGCGATGACCTCCTGGGCGAAGTTCACGCCCAGCGCCTCGGCCACGCCCAGGCCGCCGGAGCCGGTCACGGTGACGCGGGCCTCACGTCCCGGAAAACGTTGGACGATGCCGCCGATCAGCTTTGACAGTTCGATCCGGACGTCGGCGTGGTGGCGCCGGTAGTCCTCGAAGACCGTGTTCGCCGGGAGAGTGTCGGGGTTGGTTCGGTCGGCCTGGATGGCTGGTGTTGCTTGGTTGGCTTGGGCCGCTTGGTTGGCTTGGGCCGCGTGGTTGGCTTGGGCCGCGTGGTTGGCTGATGCGGGACGGCTCCGGCGGCGGGCCGGGCCGGGCGGCTCGACCTGCCCCGGCAGCCCCTCCAGCAGGACCGCCTTGACGGTCGTCGATCCGATGTCTATGCCCAGGTGCAGGGGCGGCGGCTGGCCGCGGACGTCGGTTGTCATGGGACCTCCGTCGGCAGCGGGCTGGTCAAGATGAAGCGCATCGTCGGCACGATCACGGCCACGACTTGCTCCGGGCTGAGGGCGGCCAGCAGCGAGCGGGGGTCGAACCGGCGCTGCAGGGCGACCGAGCCCATGAATCCGACCATCAGCCGCAGCCGCAGTTCGGGATGGTCGACGCCGAGTTCCTCGATGATCGGCTGGCCCACCCAGGTGTACATGAACCGCGCCATGGCGCGGGCGGTGTTGGCGTCGTGCGCCGCCTCGAGGATGATCGCGGACAGGGCGTCGGCCACGTCGGCGGTGCCCCACAGCTCTATATAGAGCCGCGCCAGCCGCTCGACCGGTTCCTTGTCCGAGGTCTGGAACTCGACCAGGGCGGGCATGTCGGGGTTCAACGGGACATCGATGGCGGCCTCGAACAGACCCCGCTTCGAGCCGAAGAAGTGCGCTATCAGGGCTGGGTCCACCCCGGCCGCCTCGGCCACGGCCCGCAGCGAGGTCTTGGCGTAGCCGTGCCGCGAGAACTGCTCGCGGGCCTGGGCCAAGATGGTCTGGGCGGTGGTGGTCGGCCCGCGCCGCCGCCCCGGCCTGGTCTGCTCGCCGGGCCTGGTCTGCTCGCCCGGCCTGGTCTGCTCGCCCGGCAGCGGCCGGGCGTCTGCGGGGTCCGGCGCGCCGGTCGAGCCTGGGGCGGTGATCGCGCCAGCCGCCCGGCCGGAGGCCTGGCGCTTTGCGCAACTCGACGCCTGGGGCACGGGCGCTCCTTACTGGTGGGGGCGGACGGTGAGACTTGGATCACACTATCTCAACAGCCGATGAATTACCAGAGGACGGAGGATGGCGTCGGGTCGAATCTCGCGTCTTTCAGCGGAGCCCGGGGCGCGAACGCCAGGTCGGTGTATTGTCATGTGTAAGGGGGTGTGTATTGCGCACGAATATCGACATCGACACTTCGCTCATGGATGAGGCTTTGAGGCTGTCGGGGCTGCCGAGCAAGAGAGCCGTGGTAGACGCGGCGCTCGGGGAGTTCGTGGCCAAGCGGGCGCGGCTCGACCTGCGGGAGTTGGCCGGCGCCGTCAGATTCGCTGACGGATACAACCACAAGGCCCTGCGTGAGGACCGCGGCGCGTGATTCTGGTCGACTCATCGGTCTTGATCGATTTCCTGGGTTCGGCCGCGCCGCGCCCGAAGGCCCGCCTCTTGGCCCGCCTGATCGAACAGGACGTGCCATTCGCCATCTGCCCGTTCGTCTACCAAGAAGTCCTCCAAGGCACCGCCGACGAACCGGCGTATGACAAGGTCAAGGCCTATCTCGACAGCCAGGAATGCCTCTGGCTGCCACCCGGCCTGGAGGTTTACGCCAAGGCCGCGCGCATCTATTGGGATCTGCGCCGCCGGGGCGTGACCGTTCGAGGCACCATCGACGTCCTGATCGCCCTGACGGCCATCGAGCACGAGGCGCTCCTGCTCCACGACGACCGCGACTTCGACGCCATCGCCGCCCACCTGCCCCAACTCCAATTGGCCTGACCCGGCCACCGCGGCGGCGGCGCGCCCGCGCCCGCCCGAACTCCAACTGGCCTGACCCGGCCGCGTCGGCGGCACGGTCGCGCCCGCCCGCAGGATGATTCCGGCCAGGACCGCCGACGCCGATCCGCCACTGCGCGCCCGGCCTACGGCGCTCGTCGGCCGTTCCAAACTGACCGCCGAACGCGGATTCTTCGTTGTGTTGTCTCGGCTTCTTGTGGACACTTCTGTCTCACCATCTTGGAGACACTTCAGCACGGCTACGAAGGCCGAGCCGCGGCGCCAACCTGCACGTCAACACACCGGGCGCCCT
>JAIROU010000124.1 GCA_031257375.1 Bifidobacteriaceae bacterium | reverse complement strand
CCGGCGGGCGCTCGCCCAGGTCGCGGGAATTGACCGCTGCCGCCGGCGCCGACAGCCATCCGGCGCGAGACAGCCGGGGCGGTGGGTCCGGCTGGGGCTCCGCGACGGCTTCGGGGCGCTGGTCAGCGGTTCGGAACAGGCCGCCGAGCGCGGGCTCGTGGACGCCGCCGCGGTCGGCGGGGGTCCGGCCACGCCCCGATGACCCGGCAGAATTGCGGCTCTCGACCGGGGAGCCCGGAAGAAATGCTGAGGTCGGCGCGGCCGCCAGCGCGACGCGCGCCGGCCTCGGCCGCCTCTGGCCGGCTCGGCCGGGCGCCGGCCACATCGCCCAGCGACCCGGGCCGCCACCCCGGCCGCCACCCCGTCGGCCCGGCCGGGCGCGCGAAGGAGTGTCCCCGGGTTTGAGACGAAAGGACCGTCCCCCGGTTCACGGGCGCGCGAAGGAGTGTCCCCGGGTTTGAGACGAAAGGACCGTCCCCCGGTTCACGGGCGCGCGCGCGGGCCGAGCCCGTCGGGCGGGAGGGAAGCCGGCCGCGGGCCGCCGAGGCTGCGATTCCGCCCCGCCCGGCCGGGCGGCGAAGAGCGGGCACGGGCTCGCCCAGAGGGCCACCCCAGCCACCAGCCCGCACGCCTCTGACCCGCACACATCCCGGCGAAGGCTCACAGATGCCCGTCAGAATTTGGTTGATCGGCCAAACCGAGGCTGGTAGTCTGCGACTGAGAAAAAGCGAAACACTTGCGGGCCGTCGAGGGCGGCGTTCAGCGCCGCTTTAGCAAGGAATCCGGTTCAAATCCGGAGCTGCAGCCACAACTGTGAGGCCGACAAACTGGCACAGGCCACTGGGAAACCGGGAAGGCGCCAGGGCGGATGAAGCCGAGCCAGGACACTTGCCGACGACTCAATGAGTGGGTTCCTGGGTCGAAGGGGAACTGACCACTGACGCAAGGGCGCGTCGCGCCCGGTTGAAACCCCGACGGCTTTCGGCGCCGTTCCTTTTATTCTCAGCCAGTTTTCGTTCGACCGCGCGCCCGCGGCCGGGTCCGCCCCGGCCGCGGCTCGGGGCCGACCGCGGGCGGGCGGCGAAGAAGTCACCAACCAATAGCAAGGAGTCGCGAATGCGAACACCATTACGCCGGATAGCCGCCTTCATAGCCGGGGCGGCCCTGAGTGTGCCGCTGGGGCTTGCAGCGGCCGAGACCGCCTCGGCGGAGGATCCCAAAGGCTACGTCACCATGTCGCTCGACCTGGCCGCCCTGGGCGCGGGCGTGCTGTACGAACCGTTGAAAATGCCGTTCTACGAGGGTGACAACTGGGCTGCGCTGACTCTTCGCTTCCTGGGCGCGGACAACGTCCAGTATTCGGGATCTGTCAGCTCGAGCTTCTACATCAGCGACGTGAAACTGCCGCGGGACATCGAGGTGAGCGTCCCGCAGGTGATCGTGGACGAGGTCGAAGACCTTGGGGATGAGCTGGAAGACGGTCCCTCGGCCGCGGGCGAGTGGCTCAGCGCCTTCGACTATTACTGGATGTCCGGTTGGATGTACACCATCAATAGTGAGATGGCCTCGTTGGGCGCCTCTGACATCCAGCCGCAGGACGGCGACGTCGTCAGGTGGAACTTCACCGTCTACGGTTACGGGGCCGACCTCGGGCTGGATGTCGGTTGGGGGTTCGACGCCTTGTTCCCGGCCGCCGACAAGAGCGGCCTGGTGAAAGCCCTCGGGGCCGTCAACGCCGACCCCGGCCGGTCGGCCCTGCTGGCCAAGCCGGGCGCTCAGGCGGCTTATGACGCGGCCTTGGCCGCACTGGGGGCGCTGCAAGCCACCCAGGCGCAGGCGGACCAGGCGGCAACGGCGCTGGACCAGGCGATCACGGCCGTCCCGCCGCCTTCACATGTCGACATCTCAGCCGAACTGGCCGCCACGATGGCGTACTTGAAGACCACTGTCCCGGAGCCGGTGTTCGGCTCGCAGGGCGGCGAGTGGGTTGTGCTGTCGCTGGCGCGTTCCGGCGTCGAACTGCCGGCGGGCTACGCGGCGGGCTATTACCAGCGGATCGTGGCCGAGGTGACTGACACGGCCAAGCATCCCAAGGCCCCGCAGCTCGACAACAGCAAGAGCACTGAGAACTCGCGCCTGATCCTGGCGCTGGCGGCGCTGGGCTACGACCCGACCGACGCGGGCGGTCTCGATCTGACCTGGCCGCTGTCCGATTACAGCTTCGTCACCAGGCAGGGCATCAACGGCCCGGTGTTCGCGCTGATCGCGCTTGACACGGTCCCGTTGGACATGCCGGACATCGGCGACTTCAACCCGGCGGCCGACACGGCGAACCAGAACACGCGGGAGCGGATGGTCCAGTACCTCCTCGACAAGGAGATCAACCGGGGCACATCGAGCGCCGGCGGTTGGGCGCTCAGCGGCTCCACCCCCGATCCGGATATGACGGCGATGGCGCTGCAGGCCCTGGCCCCCCACAAGTCCGACCCGGACGTCGCGGCCGCGATCAACCGGGCGGTCGGCGCGCTGTCCGGGCTGCAGAACGCGCAGGGCGGCTATGCCTCCTGGGGGACGGTCAACGCCGAGTCGATCGCGCAGGTCATCACCGCGCTGACGGCGCTGGGGATCGACCCCGCCACAGACGCCCGGTTCGTCAAGGCGGAAGGCAACGCGGTCACCGCCCTGCTTGACTTCTTCGTCGCGGGGGGCGGTTTCAAGCACACCGCCGGCGGCGGCGTCAATCAGATGGCGACCGAGCAGGGCGCCTATGCGTTGGTGGCCTATGACCGGTTCGCGAACGGCCTCAATTCGCTTTACGACATGTCCGATGCCGTCCAGGCCACGCCGCCGCCACCGGACGCCGAGGGCGACGGGGCGATCACCCTGCAAGGCCCGGATGAGGTTTCGGGCGGCGCGGGCGCCACCTTCAACGTGCAGGTCTTGACGGACGGCTGGCCGGACGAGACGTACCAGCTGTTCGACGCCCTGATCAACATTCCGGCCCAGTTCGAGGTCACCAACGCGGTCGCCTCCACCCGCCTCGGCGGCGGGACGCTGAGCTGGAACGTCGATGCCGACAACAAGCTGCGCGTTGTCTACGCCAACACCGCGCTTCAGCCCATCGCGTTGACCGGCGACACCTGGCCGGCCGAACTGTTGACCATCTCGCTCGAGGTCGCCGGGGCAGTGGACCCAGACGTGACGCCTCACGCCGACCTGACGGTGGGCGGGGCGACGGTCAAGGCCCATCCCGATGTTCAATTCGCCTTTGACATCAGCCAAGCGGCGCACCGGGTCAGCTTCGAGGAGATCGGCATCACCGTGACCGAGTTGTTCACCGGCGATGGCGTGGACCTGATCCCGGCCAGCGCCCGGGCGGTGGCGGTGTCCTTCTCCGGGGTTGATTTGACCGGCCTGGCGCCGACCTTCAAGGGGCAGGGGCTGATCAGCTCGCCGGAGTTGACCGCCAAGAGGGGGCAGCCCACCTATGTGCTGGTGACCGCCCCGGCGACGGCGGCGGCCGACCTGGTCGCGGTGGCGTCCTACACCTTCCCGGCCGGGGCGCCCCAGGCCGTGAAGTTCGGCGACACCGACGCGAACGGCCTGATCAACGCGCAGGACGCGACCGACTCGATCTCAGCCTGGCTGCGGGTCAAGGCCGTCGCCTCGAATCAAGACATCCTGCGCCACAACGTCACCAGCGACGCCAGGATCAACACCTTCGACGCGTTGGCCGTGGTGGCCAACTACGTCTCCGGGGTCGATTTCCCGATCGCCCTAAAGTAGGTTCCTTGGGCGGGACGGGGCGCCGGACGTGAGATGCTCCAGCCGGCGCCCCGCCCGCAACCGATTCCGAGGGAGAGCGACCTTTGACAACAGGCCAACAGCCCGCGGACGGGTTCGCCAGCGGCGGCCCGTCGGCCGGCGCCGTCAGTTCAGCGCACGATGCCGTCGCCGCGACCGGCGCGCCGGCGCCGGTGCGGGGTTTGGAAACAGGCTCTCAGGGCGCCGGTTCCCCGGCCGGCCTGGCTGGGGCTGGGCGGCGGCGCTGGAAGTGGGTGATCGGCATCGGCGGCGGGCTGGCGGTCCTGGCGGCGGCGGCGCTGATCTGGTACCTGAACTGGGGGCCGGCGGGCGTCCCCGCGCTGGTGCTGGAAAAGCCCGCCGCGATCAGCGCTCAAGACCGCGACGAGATCGTGGTCGACGTGCGGTTGACCAACCTGCCGGAGGGCGTCTACCCCGGGGCCAGCCTGGCGGTCGAATTCGACCGGGGCAAACTTGAGTGCGTCGGCGTGCGGCAAGGGACCATGAAGACGCTCGGCGGCGCCGGCGGGTTCTCAATCCCGATCTGGTCGGTTGACGCGGACTACGCCAACCGGGAGGGGCGCGTCAACGCCATGTACCTGGACCAAACCGGCGAGACCTGGGCTTACGCGCCGGACGGTTTCGCCAAGGGCGACGCCGACATCTTGCTCAGGTTGGTCTTCCGGCTGCGCGACTCGGCGCAAGCGGGAGACGAACTCGACCTGAGGGTCAAGGACGCGGTCCTCGCCACCACCGACAACGCCCTGCGCGGTTCGAGCCTGGCCACCGCCGATAGGACGCTGCGGGCCTTTCACACCACCGTCGAAGTGGCAGACTGAGGGCATCATGCGAAAACGGGGCGCGTCTGGGCTGGTTCTCCTGGCCGGTCTGGCCGGGCTGACCGGCTGCGGCGGGGAGCGTTTGCCCGATTCCGAGGGCTACTTGACGCCCGAAACCCCGGTCGAGGCGGCGGCGGGCGTCGGCGGCGTTGATGGTGGTGGTGGCGGCGCGGCCGGGTTGGCGCCCGGCTTCGCCGAAACCGCTGCCGCCGAGCCGTTGCCGAGCGTCAGCCCGGACGCCTACGTTGGCCAAGCGCCGTCTGGCCCCCGGGACAAGTACCAGACCGACCCGATCCCGGCGGGCAAGCCCCAACCGGTCGAACCGGAAGACGCGGCGGTCGACCCGGGCCGGAACGGCACGGCCACCTTGTCGATCAGCGCGGAGACCATTCTGAGCCACATGGACCAGTTCGACAAGGGCAAGCTTTCAGTCCTTCCGCCCGACGGCGTCATTCTGGCCGGCGCCAACGTCTCCTTGTCCGAAGGCGAATCCGTTTTCGACGTCCTCAAGCGGGAGACCCGCGACCGCGGCATCCATATGGAGTTCTCGTGGTTCCCGATCTATAACTCGGTCTACATCGAAGGCATCAACAACCTTTACGAATTCGACTGCGGCGACCTGTCGGGATGGATGTACAAGGTCAACGGCTGGTTCCCCAACTACGGGGCGTCGCGCTACGCGGTCCAAGACGGAGACGTGATCGACTGGGTTTACACCTGCGACCTGGGGCGCGACATCGGCGGTTGGTATCCCGGCCTGGAGCTGCCGTGACTCGGCGCCGAAGCCGGGCCGGCCGCCCCGGGACCGGTCGGGCCGACGCGCTGGGGCGGTCGCATCCCGTGGTGGCGTTCGCCTTCTTCGCATTCGCCCTGGGTGGCGCGGTGCTGTTCCTGCACCCGGTGCTGACGCCGGTATCGCTGATCGCGGCGATCAGCTACGCCGTCTGGCTGCTGGGACGCCGCGCCGTCCGCTTCGCGCTGCTGGCCCTTATCCCGCTGACGCTGGTGGCGGCGACCTTCAACCCGCTGTTCTCCCACGCCGGGGTGACCATTTTGGGCTACTTGCCGGGCGGCAATCCGTTGACGCTGGAGTCGGTGGTCTACGGGGGGTTCGCGGCGGTTATGATCGCGACGGCCATCGCCTGGTTCATGTCTTCCAACCAGGTGCTGAC
>JAIROU010000047.1 GCA_031257375.1 Bifidobacteriaceae bacterium | reverse complement strand
TGGGGTCGGTGGTGTTCCACGCCGAGTCGGCCGCGCCGGGCCGGTACCCGTTCGAGGTCACCTACACCGACGACGTGGGCCAGGCCGCGGCCGCCACCTACACGGCGGTCGTGTTGGCGCCGCCGGCGGCGGGCGAGGTCCGCCTGGCGCTCGCCTCCGAGGAGGACGCGGCCTTGGTCGACCCGGTCGGGGCGGCCCGCGTCCCGGGGGCCGGTGAGTTGTCGCTCGGGTCGGTCGGCGCCCCCGAGCATGGCGAGGTTTCGGCCGAGGGCGGCCCGGGCGGGTTGTTGCGCTACCAGCCGGAGGCGGGCTGGTCCGGGCGGGTCGCCTGGACCGCGGAGGTCTGCGATCAGGTCGGGCAGTGCGCCAGCGTCGCCTATGTGATCGACATCGCCCCCGGCCCGGGGTCGCTGAGCGAGAGCGAGTACGGCGACGGCGAGCTTGGCGACGGCGGCGGCGGCGACGGGTCCGGCGAGGACGGCGGCGGGTCCGGTGGGAACGGCGACGGCGGCATCGGGAACGGCGGCGAGGCTGGGTCGCTGCCGGTGACCGGGCCGTCGCTGGAGCCGGGGACCTACGTGGGGCTGGGGCTGGCCTCGGCGGGGCTGGTCTTGGCCGGGTGCGTGCTGCTGGTGGCCTGGCGCCGGCGGCGCGACCCGGGGCGGGTGGCCTTGGGCCGGCCGGGCGGTGAGGGGTTGTGACCTGGGTGTTGGGCGCCGTGTTCGGGCACACCCAGACCGGGGAGACCACGATGGCCGCCGGCCTGTCCCGCTCCACGCGCAAGGGGATGGTGGTTCTGCGCACCGGAACTTCGACGCCCAAAAGCGTCCTCGTCGGCATCCAGGACGCGGACGCGGGCTTCGGGGTCAGAGCCTAGACGATCCGCCGCCTGCCGGTCATGGCCCGGCGCCCGCAAGGCCGCGCGCAAAACCAACCACGGCGCCAGGCGCCTTGTTTGGTCGGGGGTGGATCGGGTTTCGGCGGCCGGCGGAGGTCGGGGACAATGTTTGGGTGAGGCGCGCGCTGGCGGTCATGGCCCATCCCGATGACGTGGACTTCTGGGCCGCCGGGACGGTCGCCCTGTGGGTGCGGGACGGCTGGGCGGTCACCTATCTAGTGGTCACCGGCGGCGACGCCGGCGGGTTTGAGCCCAGTGTCGCGCGCGCCGACATGGCCGGGCGCCGCCGCCGGGAGCAAGAACAGGCCGCGGCCATTTTGGGGGTGGACGACGTCCGGTTCCTCGACGGCTTCGACGACGGCCGGGTGGCCGTTGACGACAACCTGGTGCGCGGCATCGTGCAAGTCATCCGGCAGGTCGAGCCGAACCTGGTGCTGGCCCAGAGCCCCCAGCGGACCTGGCGGGACATCCGCCTGTCCCATCCCGACCACCTGGCCGTGGGCGAGGCGGTGGCGCGCGCGGTCTACCCCTTCGCGCGCAACCCGTTCGCCTTCCCGGAGTTGGCGGCGGCCGGGTTGGAGGCCTTCGAGGTCCGCGAGCTGTGGCTGCAGGGCGACCCGGCCCCGGACCACGCCGTCGACGTGACGGCGGTCTGGGACCGGCGCGAGGCGGCCCTGCTGGCCCACGCCTCCCAGCATCCCGACCCGGCGGCCGCCGCCCGGCGCGCCCGGCGCGAGGCCGCCGCCGTCGCGGAGGCGTTCGGCTTGCCGGCCGGCCGCCTGGCCGAGGATTTCAAGCGCGTTCTTATCCCGGACTGACCCGGCGCCCGATCACTTGGCCTGCGGCGTTCGCAGGTACTCGCCCAGGAAGGGGATGGTGAAACGGAGCCAGCCCCGGCCGTCGGGTTCGATCATCTTGGCGGCGATCAGCCTGGCCCGGTAGCGGCTGACGTGTGTGCTTGTCACGCCCAGCCGGGCGGCGATGTCGCTGACCTGGCTGGAGCCTTCGTCGGCCGCCATAGCCGTCAGGAAGGCCCGGTCTTGGCGCGAGACATCGGCCATGGCCGGCTCGTGGAGCAGACGGCGGGCGCGCCGGACGGCGCGGGCGGCCCCGGCCCTCGCCTGATCCGCGTCGATCACGGCGGCGGACCGGTCGGCCGCCCACACCTGGTGGCCCACAAGCTGGACGAAGAACGGGTAGCCCCGGGTGGCCGCGGCGGCCAGGGCCAGCGCCTCGGCGGTGATCGAGCGGCCCGTTTGGGCGATCGGCGCGGCGATCGCGGCGGCGGCATCGTCTACGGTCAAAGGGCCGAGGGTGAAACGTTCGGCGCGGCGCAGGAAGGTGATCGCGGGATCGTTGGTGACGAATCGCGCGGCCGAGGGCAGCGACGCGACCACGAAGGCCACCTCGAGCCCCTCGCGGAAAGCGTGCTGGACGCTCTGGGCGATCTCCCGCGAGTCCTCGCGCGCGGCTTTGTTGACCTCGTCCAAAGTGACCACGACGCCCCCGCCCTGGGCCGCGGCGATCTGCGCCAGGCTGGCCAGCCGGCCGCCTAAGGCGGGGGCCGCGGGATCGTTGTCGGGCGGTTCTGGGGACGCCGAACCGCCGGCGACCGCCTTTGGGCCGTGTTTGGCCAGCAACGCCGGCAAAGTGTCCGCGGCCAGCTCGCGGGCGACCCCCCGCCGCGCCGTCGCCGAGACCGCGATCCAGCCCGCCTCCTTGGCCGCTTGTTCGATGGCGCCGAGCAGCACAGTCTTGCCGGTGCCGCGCGTCCCGGTGACCAGTGTCGCCCGGCCGGGCGAGCCGGGACCGTCCGCCAGCGCTTTTGCGAAATGGCGGAGCTGGTCGTCGCGCCCGACCAACAGCGGGGGCGCGACCCCGAAGGCCGGATTGAAAGGATTGCGGGAGGCCGGTCTGGGCTGGGCGGGAGTGGCATTCATAATGCTGTAAAGTCTGTCACCTTTTGCAGAGTTCGGCGGATCCTGTGGGTTTGCCGGCGGCGGGCGGGTGAACTGGCACGGCGAAGCATGCGAGTCCGGCCCACCGGTCGGCGGACCGCCATCGCCCCGGCCCGGCCGCCCCGCGCCCCAACCGGCCGCCCCGCGCCCGGCCCACCCGGCCGGCGGAGCGGAATGGTAGCGTGCATGGCATGATGGTAACGATCGACAGGGCCGGGCGGGTCGTCGTTCCGAAAGAGGTCAGAGACAGGCTCGGACTGGTCGCCGGCAGTCAGCTTGACATCACAGTTCTGCGCGACGCCATCCGGCTGGAGCGGCGCCGCGAGCCCGCCCGGGCGCTGTCCTGGACGGACGACGGGCGTCCCTACTTCCCGGCTGTGGCCGGCCAGATCACGACCGATGCCGACGTCCAAGATCTGCGCGATGCCCTCCAACGCTGACTCCGGCGGCTGTCGGAAAACGGGGTGGCCGGCGGCGCGGTGTTCGACGCGCTGGTGGGCGAGGCCGCCCGCCTGGGCGGGCGCCTCCTGCTGACGCGCGACCGACGGGCTGTTCCAACTTACGACTCGCTCGGAGTGCCATATCAACTCGTGGAGTAGAAGCGGCCGAGGCCGGCGCTCGTCGCGGGCTGTCGCGTCGACCTCAGCTTTTCTTCCGGGCTCCCCGATCGAGACCAACATTTGTGGCGTGGGCCTTTTCGCGTTGTGGCTGGTCAGCGGCTTGCGGGTGGTTTCGGGGGCGCGCTAAATGTTGGTCTCGATTGAAAAACCCGCACGAAATGTTGGTCTCGATTCAGAAGCCCGGCGGAAATGCTGGCCGCGGCCATCCGCGCGGGCGAGCGCCCGGGGCGCGGCCGGACAGCCCCAACCACCCACACATCCCGGCGAAGCCTCCAAAAACACAACATCCTGTGGTGGGTACTTGCACTGACCCCAAGATGCTGTATTGTTCCCCCTATGCTGGTCGCTCGCAAGAGCGGTCGGCGGCAAGCTTCCGGCCACCCGGCCAGGCGGCCTGGCGCCGACGTGGGAACCCGGTGCGAATCCGGGACTGCCCCGCAGCGGTGAGCGGGAACGACGGCCGCGGAGACGCACTGGACCGAAGGTCTGGGAAGCAGCGGCCAGGTAGGCGGGACTTTGGCGCCAAAGCGCTAAGGCCCCAGGCCCGCGAGTCCGAAGACCTGCCGGCTGGCCCGGGCACCGTGCCCGGGTCTGGCCCACCGGCTCGCGGGAAGCTGGGACGCCGACGCGCTCCGCGCCATCGCGGCCATGCCATGGCCGCGGCGCCGCCCGAGCCGCGCCGCCGCCCAAGCCCAGCCACCAGCGCAGTCAGTCGGCGTAGCGACGAGGAGACGCGATCATGACCGTTCAGGCCCAAGCCGAAGACCAGACCACTGCGGCCCAAGACCTAACCGCCCAGCCCAAGACCAACCGCCCGGACAATCCCGCCGGCGCCACTTCCCCCAGCATCTCGGCCGTCACCAAGCGCGACGGCCGGGTGGTCCCATTCGAACTGGCGAGGATCGCCCGCGCGATCGCCAAGGCGGGCGCCGCCACCGGCGAGTTCGACGGCGCCGAGGCCATGCTCCTGGCCCGCTTCGTGACCCGCAAGCTGAGCGGCGCGCCAGCGGTCGAAGAGATCCAGGACTGCGTCGAGCAGACCTTGATGAACGCCGGCTACATGGCCACCGCCCGGGCCTATATTGTCTACCGCGAGCAGCATTCGCGCCTGCGCCAGGACGCCCGCGTGGTGGTGGACGTCGAGAGTTCGATCAACGAGTACCTCGACCGCTCCGACTGGCGGGTCAACGCCAACGCCAACCAGGGCTACTCGCTCGGCGGGCTGATCCTGAACACCTCCGGCAAGGTGATCGCAAACTACTGGCTGTCGCACGTCTACGCCCCCGAGATAGGGCTCGCCCACCGCCAGGGCGACCTGCACATCCACGACCTCGACATGCTGTCCGGCTACTGCGCCGGCTGGTCGCTGCGCACGCTGTTGGCCGAGGGCCTGAACGGCGTGCCCGGCAAGATCGACGCCGGCCCGCCGAAGCATTTCTCGTCCGCCATCGGCCAGATCGTCAACTTCCTCGGCACCTTGCAGAACGAGTGGGCCGGGGCGCAGGCGTTCTCCTCCTTCGACACCTACATGGCCCCCTACGTGCGGGTCGACCAGATGACTTACGAGCAGGTCCGGCAGGGCGTCCAAGAACTCGTCTACAACCTCAACGTGCCCTCGCGCTGGGGCACTCAGACCCCGTTCACCAACCTGACCTTCGACTGGACCTGCCCGGAAGATCTGCGCGAGGACCGCCCGGTGATCGCCGGAGTCCCCCAGGACTTCACCTACGGCCAGCTCCAGGTCGAGATGGACATGATCAACCGCGCCTACATCGAGGTCATGACCAGGGGCGACGCCAAGGGCCGGGTCTTCACCTTCCCAATCCCGACTTACAACATCACGGCCGATTTCCCCTGGGAGTCGCCCAACGCCGAGCGCCTGTTCGCCATGACCGCCAAGTACGGCCTGCCCTATTTCCAGAACTTCATCAACTCCGAGCTCAAGCCGAACCAGATCCGGTCGATGTGCTGCCGCCTCCAACTCGACTTGCGGGAGCTGCTCAAACGCGGCAACGGGCTGTTCGGCTCGGCCGAGCAGACCGGCTCGCTGGGCGTGGTCACCATCAACTGCGCCCGGCTCGGCTACCTCCACGCCGGCGACGAGCCCGGCCTGCTGCGCGCGCTCGACCGGCTGCTCGATATGTCCCGCGACAGCCTCGAGGTCAAGCGCAAGGTCATCCAGCGGCTGATCGACCAGGGGCTTTTCCCCTACACCAAGCGCTACCTGGGCACCTTGCGGAACCACTTCTCGACCATCGGCGTGAACGGCCTGAACGAGATGGCGCGCAACTTCTTCACCCGGCGCCCGGACGGCATCGGCGGCCAACCACACGGCATCGGCGGCGGCCTAGACGGCATCACCGGCGACATCACCACCCCCGAGGGCCGGGCGCTGGCCATCCGGGTGCTCGACCACGTGCGCGCGCGGATGGTCGAGTTCCAGGAGACCACCGGCCACCTTTACAACCTGGAGGCGACCCCGGCCGAGGGCACCACCTACCGGTTCGCCAAGGAGGACCGCAGCCGCTACCCGGACATCTGGCAGGCCGGCACGCCCGATCACCCGTACTACACCAACTCGTCCCAACTGCCGGTCGGCTTCACCGACGACCCGTTCGAGGCCCTCGAGCTCCAGGACGAGCTGCAGCGCAAGTACACCGGCGGGACGGTGCTGCACCTGTACATGGGCGAGTCGATCTCGTCCGCCGAGGCCTGCCGCGAGCTCGTCAAACGCGCCCTGACCAGGTTCTCGCTGCCCTACATCACCATCACGCCGACGTTCTCGATCTGCCCCCGCCACGGCTACTTGGACGGCGAGCGCCCGACCTGCCCGCGCTGCGCCGAGGAGGACCCCGCCGCCGAGCCGACCGTCTGCGAGGTCTGGACCCGCGTCATGGGCTACCACCGCCCGGTTTCCAGCTTCAACGTCGGCAAACAGGGCGAACACCGCGAGCGCCGCCACTTCGCCGAACCGGCCTTGGTGTGACCGCCACCGCCGCGCCCCCGGTTTGGGCCGCTTTCGGCGCCGACGCCGTCGCAGCCGCCGATGCCGCTCGGCGGGTTCCAGCCCCGCCCGCCCCGGGCGCGCGGCCGGTCGGGCCAACCCCGTCCGCCGATGCCGCTCGGCGGGTTCCCGGCCGTCCGCCGGGCGGCCGCCCGCTCGCCATAGGCGGCCTGGCCAAGCTCTCGACCTGCGACTGGCCGGGCAAACTGGCGGCCACGGTCTTCCTGCAGGGCTGCCCGTGGAACTGCCTGTACTGCCACAACCCCGACCTGATCGACTCCCGCGCGCCGGGCCGGATCGCCTGGGCGGACGTGCTGGCGTTCTTGCGCGGCCGGGTCGGCCTGCTCGACGCCGTCGTCTTCTCCGGCGGCGAGGCCACCCGCCAGGACCTGGCCCCGGCCCTCGGCCAGGTCCGCGACTTGGGCTTCTTGGCCGGCCTGCACACTTCCGGGGCCTACCCCAAGCGCCTGGCCGAGTTGCTGCCCCTGGTCGACTGGGTCGGCTTCGACGTCAAGGCGCTGCCGGAGAACATGGCCCAGGTCGCCGGCGCGCCCGGCGCCGGCCCGGCCATGACCGCCTCCCTCAAACTGCTAATCGAATCCGGCGTCCCCCACCAGATCCGCACCACCTGGGGCGCGGGCGTCCCGACCGTCTCCACGGCCGCCCAGGCCGAATCGGTGCTCGAATGGGCGCGCGCCCAAGGCGCCCCCAACCCGGTCCTCCAACCCGTCCGCCCAGACGGAACCCGCCCCCAATTCCGAGCCCCCCGCACCCCCTAAACCAGGGGACGGTCCTTTCGTCTCAAACCGGGGGACAGACCCATGTCAGGACAAAGGGTCTGTCCCCCGGTTTGTCGCGCAGTTTCAGCCGAGTCCGCTGGCCCCCGCCTGTCCGTGCCCCGCCAAGCCGTCCCGGCGAGTCTCCGACTCAGAGCCTCAGGCGCTGGGTAGGACGGTCGCGAGCCGTTCCGCGCCGACTTGGAAGACCGGGGCGAACCGCTCCCGCCCAGCCGCGTCGATGCCGTTGCGCTGGGCCAGGGAGGGCCATTGGCTCAACGCCTGGGCCATCCGCCCCGCCTGCTCCCGCGCCCGCCTCGCAGACAACCCGAAGACCCCGGCGAACTGGCCCAGCGCCCGAGCGCTGTCCTCGGCGCCAGACGCCCCGCCGATGGCTGTCGCCCTGGAGGTCGCCTGGTCGGGGTCTGGGTCTGGGTTGATGTCGAAGGCGGGCGACAGCCGCCGGCCGCCCGCAGCAGGCCGAGGTTCCGGAGGTGGTCGTCCGTGTTGTGGACGGCGATGTTGAAGGCGACCCGCCGCCAAAGCTCGGCCAAGTCGCCCGAGGGATGGGCGCTGAGGCGGGCCAACGCCTGCGCGACGTCCAAGTAGTCGGCCTGGGCGGCATCGTCCGCCGGGACCAACGCCAAAGCGCTGATGTGGCCGAGGCGCGCGCCGCCGTCACGGTCAAAGCGCTGGGACAAAAGCACCGAGCGCGCCCCCACCCGCGTCAGGCGCGTGCCGGGAACCGACAGGCCGGCCGCGCGCGCCAGGTCCAAGGCGGTGGCCTCCCAGGCCATGACGTCCCACCGGTCGGCGCGATGGGGGAACTTGGCCAGGGCGAGCCGCCCGCCATCGCGCACGGCGGCCTTCGGGCGGGGCGCCCCCCACCGAGGCGCTGCCGGCGCCGAGCAGGCACTTGACGGCGGCCTCGGCCTCGGTCCCCGCATCCGGGCCGTCCGCGCGGTCGGCGGCCTCAAGCAGGGCGGGGAACTCGAATAGCCGGGGGACCTCTGGCGCGGGATGGACAAACGGGCCGCCGGGTTTGAGCGCGAACCGGAGCGCGCCTTGGCGGGTCAGATCGGCCGCGCCGAGTAGGAAATCGGCCTCGTCGAGGCCCCGCGGCGCCCGTCCCGCGACGCGGGCCTCGGCCGCCTCTGGCCGACTCGGCCGGGCGCCGGCCACATCGACTAGCGACCCGGGGCCGCCACTTTGGCCATGGCCCTGCGGGCTGGCCGGGTCGCAAAGGGTCGCACGGGCCGCACCGACCCGCCCGTCAGCTGGGTTCCGGGCTGAGGGGGGGCCAAACGCCTTTTTGAAGGATGTAACAGCCGTACGGGCGCGACTCGCCGGTCGCCACCACCAGCGCGGCCGACCGCGACTCGCGGTAGAAGTCAAACCGCTCCACCGGTCGCGCCTTGACGCTGCGTCCCTCGGCCCGTTCGGCCACCGCCTCGACCGCTCCGGTGGCCGGCGAGAGCGCGCCGCCGCCGGTCGGCGCCATGGCCGCCAGCGGCTGGTCGACAAATCTGTCCAACGGCATGACCGAGCAGATGGCGGCCACCGCCTCGACCGCGTCCACCCCGGCCAGGGCCACCACCGGCGCCCCGGCCGCGAAAGCCGGGAAGTTCCGGTCGGCCACGACAACCGTGTCGCCGTGGCCCATCTTGGCCAAGCCGTAGAGCAGATCGGGTATCAGAATCGGGTCGATGTGCTTGAGCATATGGACTCCTAACTGTCACATGCCGGCGCCGGTCAGCGCGGTCACGGTCTGGGCGGTCATGGTCTGGTGGCGGGCCCCCGCGACGGTGGCGGTGACCGCTCCCGCCGCCGCGCCCCGGCGGGCGGCGGCCGCCAGCGGG
>JAIROU010000011.1 GCA_031257375.1 Bifidobacteriaceae bacterium | reverse complement strand
CGATGGCGCCGGGCGCGCCCTCAAAGCGGTCCAACGACCTGGCGGCGAGCCGCAAGCGGTCAGCCACTGTTTCGCAGACCTGCCGCCAATCGATTCGTCCGACGTCCGCCGCTGTGGTGTTGACGAAGTACTCGACCGCCGCCTCCACCGCCGCGGCCGCGCCGATGTGGGACTGCGGGGCCGCCGAGACGCCATCGGCCACGGCCGCGACCACCCAGTTCTTGCCGGGCACGAGGGCGGCCGCGAAGCTGTCCTGGCGCGGGGCGCCCTCCCACCGGTGCGACCCGCCGCGGACCGACGCGCCCCGCAGCGTCAAGAAGCCAGTGCCCCACCCGTCCATGATCGTGTCGGGGGTGAACCGCGCGGTGAGGTACTTCGCGAGGTCAACACTTTTCGGCTCGAAGGGACGGGCTTCGCCTTTCCCTATGCCGATTGGGCCGAGGGATTCCGCCGGATCATCGGCGCCGGGAGGCGGCGCGGGCGGCCGCTCGGGCGACGACCCGGGCGGCTTGGGCGACCGCTCGGGCGGCTCAGGCGACGACCCGGGCTGATTGGGCGACGATCCGGGCGGCTCAGGCGCCGGCTCACCGGCCTGTCGCGCCGGCCGGGACCAGCGCCGATGCCGTCCCAGGGTGCCGGACGGACCCCGCGCCCGGCGCGGCCCGCCCGGCCCGACCGGCTCGGCCGGGCCTTCGCCGTCCCTGCGCCGGGACCGGTCCCACCACACTTCAATCAATTTCCTCCGCCTCGATCCGCGTGAACCCCTTCGGGTCCGCGACGATCAGGCCGCCCCCGGCGCTCACGTTGACGCCCGAGCTCACCACCGAGCGCTGCAGCGCGGCCATGAACTCGCTCAGCGCGCCGCCCATGTCCGCCCCGGCCATCGAGATGAACGCATACTGCGGCCGCGACGCCACGGCGCTGACGGTCGCCGCGTCGGCCTCGCCGACGCCAAAAGCCATGATGTTCGGGCGCCGCTTGTTGGCCGGGCTCATCAGTTGGTCGCGCGCCCTGGTCCAATCGCCGCCCTCGTTCGGATATCCGTCCGTCAAAAAGAACACGGCTGGGCGCAGCACCCGGTAATTCTCAGCCTTGAGCAGATCCACGTCCAGCGGTATCTGCCTGGCCAACTCCTGAAACGCGATCGTGTAGTTCGTGCCGCCCAGATTCTGGAACGACGGCACGCTGGATATCTCATTGAAATCAGCGATCCTCATCAGGGTCTCGACCCGGCTCCCGAACAGGATCATGGAGAACCGGACGGCCGCCGCCGCGGCCGGGGATTCCTCCATTTTCTCGCGCAAGGTCTGCAAACCGCTGTGCAGCGTTGGAAAATGATCTTGCATGGACGCCGACACGTCCGCGACCAAATATATCGGCAGCACTCTGCCCTCAGGCTCGGCCATCTCGGCCCCTCCTTGTCAAATTGCCCGCTCCCAGGCCGTGATAGTGCGATGACCGCGCTCGCGGATTCCCCATCATTTGTCTTTCTGGCCGTCCTCGTCATCGGGCAGGAAAGACCCTATTCCGCCCAGCGCCAAGAGGCCGCACAGCCAGAGCATGAGCGGGCTGATGAAACTCAGGAACGTCCGGCCGCCGCTGGCAGTGTATTCGTTCCACACCAGCGGGATCAGGCCCTCCCACCAATCGGTTAGGCTCCCGATCTTGATGATCAGCCAACCAATGAACAAGGCGATGGCGACGGCCAACAGAGCTATGCCGAGCCCTGGATTGTTCTTGATCTTCCTCTTGGCCCCGGCCTTGGCCGGCGGCCCAGCCGCCGACCGGACACTCGGGATCGGCGGCGGCCCAGCCGCCGACCGGAAACTCGGGATCGGCGGCGGCCCCGCCTGGGCTCCCGGCGGCGGCCCGCCCCACGCCGCGGGTGGCGGTTGCTGCGGCCGTGGCTGGACTAGTTGCGGTTGCGGCTGCGGCGGCTGCGGTTGCGGGCGCGGCGGCGGCGCCTGCGGGCCACCCCAAGGCGCCGGCGGCGGCTGCCCGGGTGGCGACTGCGGGTGCGGTTGCGGCGGGCGCGGCTGTGGCTGCGGCGGGCCGCCCCAAGGCGCCGGCGGCGGCTGTGGCTGCGGCGGGCCCGGCTGTGGCTGCGGCGACAGCCCCGGCGGCCTCGGTTGTCCGTACGGCAGAGTCTGAACGTCGCCCCCTGGGCGATACTGCGGCGGCGGCATCGGCGGCGGTTGGGGGGCGGGGGGCAGCGGTTGCGGCGGGGGACCGCCCTGCCAGGCGAGGCCGCAATTGCGGCAAGCCGCGTCGCCCGGCGAAAGCAGGTGGCCGCACCTGGGGCAGACCCGGTTCGGGCCGGCCGGCGGAACACCCGCCCTTCTGGCCCCGTCCTTGACCGGGAATATCAGGAACTGGTCGGCGTTGTCAGACACTCTCGATCTCCTCTCGCCCAGCCCATTCCCGGCGCGGGAACAAACCGAATCTGGTCGACCCGATACTCGGCGGATAGCGTTGCCAGCATTCCGCGACCGCGGCGCGGGGCCCTGGCCCGTCGATCAATGCGGCCGTGGCACCGCCAAGCAATCTCACGACCTGATTCTCCAATCTGGGGGGCTGGTAGGACCAAAAGACGGGCTGAATGCCCTCAATTCATAGCAGCCGCCGACAGCTGCGGCAAGCTGGTCGCCCCCCCCCGCAGGTCCGCGCCGCTCCCCCGCCGGGGTGTCCCATTTCAGGGCGGTCGGTGCCAGACGCCAGGCGTCCCACCAAGCATGCGACCAGACTCGGCCCCACCGGCCGCCTCCGCCGAGTAAACACGGGGACGGCCGCGTTAGTGCCACAGCCTGATTTCGGGATTTGGCCTGCGTGTCCGGGTGTGCGAGGGGGCCGCAAGGGCGTGTATGGCTCGGCGGCCGCACCGCGCCGACGACGCCGATGCCGAGGGGGACGACCGGCAGGGGACGACCAGGGGCCGATCGCCCGACGACCGATGAACGACCGATGACTGTTATCTCGCAGTGTTATCTCGCAGGCCGGCCGCGGGCCGGCC
>JAIROU010000048.1 GCA_031257375.1 Bifidobacteriaceae bacterium | reverse complement strand
CACTTCGTCGTTGAGGAGGTTGCTCACGGCTGAGGGGAGTCCGGCAGCGACGAACGCCACTTCGAGCCCCTGCCGGAAGCAGTGCTGGATGGCATGGAAGACTTCCCGCAGGTCATCCGGTGCGCCGCGTTGAACCTCGTCCAGCGTGATGAAGACACCGCCGCCTGTCCGTTGTTGCAACGTTGCCAGGTCTTCAAGTTCTGATCGGAACGATGGCTTGCCGGGGTAGGCTTCGTGAGCGGTTCTGGTGATGCCGCCGCCGATTCCCAGCACGCTCACGCTGGCCCCGGTCACAGTGGTCTGATCCTTGGCCACGGCGTTGAGTAGCCGCGGCAGGATCGTCTCGGTCAATTCAGCCAGCGCGCCGGGCCGCATCGTGGTTGATACAACCGCCCAGCGCTGGTCCCGGGCATGGCGCTCTACGGCGTTGAGCAGGACGGTCTTACCAGCGCCGCGGGCTCCGGTCAGCAGCGCAGCGCGGGCTGGATCCCCCGGACCGTTGGCCAGCGCCCGCCGGATGGCCGCCACCTCGGCATCGCGCCCGGCCAACAGCGGAGGATCGACGCCAAAAGTCGGCGTGAACGGGTTACGCACGGTCATCACGCTCCTCCCACGCTCACATCACTAGCCGGTGCAACAGTTCCAGCAACATGACTAAGTTTACATCAATTTGGCTAAGTTGCGGTCAATTCGGCTAAGCACCAACGCCCTGGCGGGATTGCCACGCCGCTCGTCGCTCATCGTTGGCCGCCGTCCGCAACACCGGGCTTAACGATCCGGTGTTCACGTCCGGGACTGCTCGATTAGCGTGGCCGCCGGTGCGTGGACTTGGGGCCAGATCCCTCGCCGCAGTCGGCCGGCAAGTGGATCCCTCACGCCAGCAGTGGCGTCAAACATGACATGTGGTATTGACGGCTCCCAAGGCTCAGGCGCGGAAGACCTCGCGGCCGCTGGCGTAGGTGCGGATCACGCGGGCGGCACCGATTTGGTCGGGGGGTCCCAGGAAGGGGTCGCGGTCGAGGATCGCCAGGTCGGCCAGTTTGCCCGGATCGAGCGTGCCCGATTCCGTCTCGCGGTGGTTCGCCCAGGCGCTGCCGGCCGTATAAGCAGTGAGCGCCTCGGCCAGGGTGATGGCCTGGTCCGGGCCGAGCGGGCCGGCGCCCGGCCCGCCGTCGGCCGCCTCGGCGGCCCACAGGGAGCGGTTGACCGCGACGTGGATGCCCTGGAGCGGATCGGGCGTCGAGACCGGCCAGTCGCTGCCGCCCGCCAGCAGCGCCCCGGCGGCCGCCAACTCCCCGAACGGATACTGCCGCCCGGCCCGCTCCGGGCCGATGAACGGCCAGGTCAGGTCGGTTTGCACGCGGTCGTAGACGGCCCACAGCGGTTGCGCCGAGGCGATCGCGCCAAGCTGGGCGAAGCGCGGGATGTCGGCCGGGTCGATCAGTTGGATGTGGGACAGGATCGGCCTCAGCGCCCGCACCGCGCCCAGCCCGGCCGCAGCCCCGCCGCCAGGCCCAGGCCCAGACCCGGACCCGGACCCAGACCCAGGCCCAGAACCAGGCCCAGAACCAGACCCAGAACCAGACCCAAGCAAAACCCCCGCCCGCTCGATCCCGTCCAGGGCTTCGCGCACCGCCCGGTCCCCGAGGGCGTGGAAGTGGGTCTGGAAACCAGCCCCGGTGATCGCGGCCACGATCGGCCCCAGTTCCTCGGCCCGGAAGAAGGTCGCCCCGCGGTTGTCGGTCGGCGCCCCGGCGCCGTCCAGATACGGTTCCAGCACCGCCGCCGTCAGCGAGCCGTCGACCACGCCGTCATAGAGAATCTTCACCGCCGAAGGCCGGAACCGCTCGCCCGCCGTCGCCCGGCGAGTCGCCTCCAGACTGGCCAACTGCTCCAGGCCGCGGGTGTCTTCCCAGCGCAGCGCCCCGATCACAGTGGCCGTCAGCAACCCCTCGGCCTCCAATTCGGCGTAGAGCCCAGCGTCGCGGGCGCTGACCGAGGCGTCCTGCCAGGCCGCGATCCCGAACCCGGCCAGTTTGGCCTGCGCCGCCAGCAGGGCCGCCTTGCGCTCGGCCCAGGTCGGCTCCGGCACCAAGCTCTCGACCAGCGCCGTCGCCTCCTCCTGGAGCAGACCCAGAGCCAGCCCGTCCGGCCCGCGCACCACCGCGCCGCCGGGCCGGTCCGGCACTGGCTCGAGCACCCCGGCCCGCCGCAGCGCCTCGGTGTTGGCCCAGGCGGCGTGCCCGTCGCCGCGCGTCAGGACGGCCGGGCGCCCGCCGGTGACGGCATCGAGCGCCCCGCGCCCCGGCCCGTCCGGCCCGAACAAGTGCTGCCCCCAACCCCAGCCGCTCACCCAGGCGTCCTCGCGAAGCCCGTCCGCCCACTGCCGTATCGCCTCCAGCAAGGCCTCGGCCGAGCGCTGTTCGCCCAGGTCAAGCCCCCTTTCGACAAGGCCGCCGATGTTCGGGTGGACGTGCGAGTCCTGGAACGCGGGCAGGATAAGCGCCCCGTCCAGGTCCACGACCTCGGCCGCGCCGGGCACGAACGGCGCCAACTCGGCCTCCGGCCCCACCGCCGCGATCCTTTTCCCCCGCACCACCACCCCGCCCGGCCGCGACCGCGCCTCGCCACTTTGGTACACACGCCCGCCCCGCAGCACAATCTCCCCGCTCACCTAACGCTCCTTCCAGTTGGTTTCCCAGTGTCCGATGCCGTCAGCCCAGTCAGTTTCCCAGCGCCCGATGCCGTCCGCCCGGCTCCGACGGCCGCCGCGGCTTCCAGCGGGGCCGGGACGGCTGCTCGGAGAGCTTGGGTGTAGGGGTGGGCTGGGGCGGCCAGGACTTCGGCGGTCGATCCCTCCTCGACCAGGCGGCCCTCGCGCATCACCCCGAGGCGGTCGGTGATCTGCGCCGTCACCGCCAGGTTGTGCGAGATGAACAACAGTGACAGACCCAGGTCTTGGCGCAGCCGCCCCAGCAGGTCGAGGATTCTGGCTTGGACCGTCACGTCAAGGGCGGAGGTGGCCTCGTCGCAGACCAGAATGCGGGGGCGGGGGGCCAAGGCCCGCGCTATGGCCACCCGTTGGCGCTCGCCGCCGGACAGATTGGCCGGGCGGCGCCGCAGGTAGCCCCTGGGCAGGCCGACCAGGTCCATCAGTTCTTCCGGGGTCAGCCGGTCCTGGTGGGCGCCCCCGGCCGCCCCGACCGCCTCGCGCAGGGTGGCGCCCAAGGTCAACGCCGGGTTGAGGGTCGAATATGGGTCTTGGAAGACCATCTGGACGTCGGTCGGCCCGGCCGGGCGGCGCCTGGCGCCGTCCCAGTACTCGACCGTTCCGCCGCCTGGTCGCTGCAATCCGACCAGGCACCGGGCCAGAGTTGTCTTGCCCGAACCGGACTCGCCGACCAAGCCGACGCTCTCACCCTGGCGAACCTCGAAACTGACCCCGGCCAGGGCCTCGCCCGCCGCCCCGGCGAACCGATGGCGCAGATCGATCGCCCGGAGCGCGAAGCGGCCGGCGGCCGAGTCCGGGTTGGGCAGGGCGGGACTGTGGACGAGGTGCGCGGTTCCGGCTGGGACCGTCGGCACGGCCAGGTTCGGCCCGGTTGAGGTAGCCGGGGACACCAGGTCTGATCCGGCCGGGACCAATTGGTCCAGGGTTGGGGTGGCCGCCCGCAGGGCGGCTGTGTGCGGGTGGGCCGGGGCCGCGAACACGGCCGCCGCCTCGCCGCGCTCGACCACTTCGCCCGCCCGCATGACCAGCACCGAACCGGCCCGCTGGCGCACCAGGGCGAGGTCGTGCGAGATCAGCACCACGGCCATGCCGCGGCTCCGCCGCAACTCGTCCAGCAGGTCGAGGATGTCTCTTTGGGTGGTCACATCCAGCGCCGTGGTCGGCTCGTCGGCCACCAACACCGGCGGGTCGACGGCCAAGGCGGCCGCGATGGCGGCGCGCTGGCGCATCCCGCCGGACAGTTGATGCGGGTAGCGGCGGGCGGAATCGGCCCCCAGATGGACCTCGGCCAGCCGTTCGGCGGCGAAGGCCCGGCGCGCCCGGCGGCCCTTCGGCCGTCGCCCGGCCGGGGCCGAGTCCGCCACCTGATCCCCAACCCGCCTGGTCGGGTCGAGCGAAGTGAACGGGTCTTGCGGCACCAGCACCGCCTTGCCCCGGACCGGGGCGCGGCCCTGGCCGAGGTCCGTCCACCGGCCGTCCACCCAGACCGCCCCGGCCGCCGCCAACCCCTCGGGCAGCAGCCCCAGCAGCGCCTTGACCAGCAATGTCTTGCCCGAGCCGGATTCCCCGACAATCCCCAAGACCTCGCCCGGGCCGACGGTCAAATCGGTCGGCCGGACGATCACACCCGCCGGGCCTGTCACCCCGACCCCGGCGGCGGCCAAGGAGGGTGTTGCACAACACCCTCCGACCGTGTTGACGTGGCCAGCGCGAAGCGCTGGCCTAAGGAAACGCGGCAAGAAAGGGCTGTCGG
>JAIROU010000040.1 GCA_031257375.1 Bifidobacteriaceae bacterium | reverse complement strand
CCCCGGGGGCCGATCGGTCGAGGCCGATCCGACTGCCCCAGGCCAGGCCGAGCCAGGCCAATGTGATCCCGCCAGCCACCGAGGCCGCGGCATAGGCCAGGCCAATGGCCGCCGCCCCGGCCCCGATCAGGGCCACAGCCTCGACCGAGAAGGCCGAATAGGTGGTGAACCCGCCCAGCAGGCCGACCCCGGCGAAAGCCCGCCAGCGGTCGGCGGTCTGTCCCGGCGGGCGGTTGGGACGGCGGTTGGGGGCCGGGCCGGCGGCATCGGCTGCGGCGGATCGGGAAGGCGCTGAGGGCGAGCGGTCGGGACGGGGGTTTGGGGCCGGGCCGGCGGCATCGGCGGCAGTCCGGTTAGGCTCCGCGGGCGGGCGATCGGGACCGGCGCGGGGGGCCGAAACGACGGCATCGGCGGCGGTCCGGGCGGCCAACCACCCGTAGAGCAACCCCAGCGCCAGCGAGCCGACCAGGTTGGCGGCGAAGGTGGCCCAAGGCCACGGCGACAGCCCGCCGCGGGCCCAACTGCCCCAGGCCGTGCCGGGCGGCCGTGCCAAGGGCGCCGCCGAGGGCCACCAACCACCAATTCACCCCTCAATTGTCGGGGTCGCGCCGCGGACGAGCGACTCCGGCGGGTCGGCGTGGCGCGTCGCCTTCACGGCGCCGGGTCGCCCGGCGGCGCCGCCGGGACCAGGTCGGTGTGGCGGAAGTCGTCGCCGGTGAACAACAACGTGTCGCCAGTCGCGGCCGCAAGGGCGTAGCTGTAGCAGTCCCCAAGGTTCAGGCGGGCTTTGGAACGGCTGCCGCGTCCGTAGACGGCGTAGGCGCGCCGAGCGATGGCGGCGTGCTCGGCGGTGAAGGGAACCACCTGGATGCGGGAAGCGCGGATCAGCCGGTCGAGGTCCGCCGATGCCGCCGGCGCCGAGCGCGAGTCGGCCACTGCGTACAACTCGACCAGAGTCGCTGCGCTCATGAACGCCTCCTCGGCGGCGCCGAGAGCTTCGGCCAAGCGCTCCGCGTCTGGTTCGCCTCGGAGGATCGCCACCAGGGCCGACGTGTCGACTACCACTGGGGCAGGCCCAACTCGTCGTAGAGGGCGTCGGTTCCTCCGGCCAGCCGCTTTCGATCCCGCTGCGGGAGTCGGCGGCGGTAGTCGGCGCCAATCTGGAGAATCCGGGCCTTTCGGGTGGCGCAATCGTCCGGGTCTGGCGGCTCGGCGGAGCGCCGGAGTTGCTCGCGGACCGCCAGTTCGACGGCGGCGGTCTGGGTCAGACCGGTGGCGGCGGCCAACTCCCGGACCAGGCCGTGGGTGCGGGGGTTCTTGATGTTGATGCTCACCCAACAACTATCTACCCTGGGCACCGCTGCGTCTACCCGTGGCAGACGGCGGCTCGACGGCTCGGCGGGGTCGTAAAGGTATCCACATGGCGGGCATTTGGCCTGGGCCTGGGCTTTGTTTTGGGCCAGCGCCATAGCCTGGCCTATCGCTTGATGGAGGTGAACATGCGGACCTTGATCAATTTTGCCGAGTCGATCGGCGCGGCCCTGGTCGGAGCGGTCCACTTCGACCGCGTTTACGCGGCCGAGCGGATCGAGGACGCCGTCAGGGCCGATCTGGACGCGGTCGTGGCCACCGCCGTCGCGCCGCTGGACTGGGCAGCCGACCAAGCCCCGGCGCAGGACTTCTACTCGATCCGCCGCCTCCAAGAGGTCATGGCGACCTGCCGGATCTCCAGCGTCACGCTGATTTCCTCGTGCGCGGTCTATCCCGTGCCGAGAGGCGTCAACGAATACGACCACATCAACCCCTGCCTGTTGACTCCCTACGGCCGCCACCGGTACCACCTGGAGCGTTGGTGCCGGGACCACTGGGACACCACGGTGGTGCGGCTGCCGCACGTCTTCGGCGGCCCGCACCGCTCCGACATCCGCAACCCGGCCGTCGACTTGGCCAGCTTGGCGGCCCTCAACCCCGGCTCCACGAAACAGCATTACGACCTCGCACGCCTGGCCGACGACTTGGCGATGGTCAAACGACTGGGCCTGAAACTGGTCAACCTGGTGCCGCCGCCGCTGACCAACCGCCGCGTGCTGAGCGACCTGCTGGGCCTGGCGCCCATGCCGGGCGCAGAACTGGTCCGCCAGGTCTTGCGCGACGTCCGCTCGGCCCACGCCGGGGCCTTCGGCGGCGCCGACGGCTACATCGAGACCGAGGCCGAGGTCTTGGATCGGATCGCTGCGTACGTGCTGGCCGGGTAGGCCGGGCGGGCCGGGCGGGCCGGGCGGGCCGGGTGGGCCGGGTGGGCCGGGTGGGCCGGGTGCCAGTCCGGAGGCCTGACGTCAATGTCCGATGACGGAAACTACGGCAGGCCGCCACGCCTCGCCGCCGGGCCGGGCTATGTCCTGACCGAACCGCGCGACCAATTCCCGCCCGGCTCGCAAATCGTCTTGGCCGAGGGCACGGACTCCTTGGCCGCATTGGCCGCCATCGCCGGCCTGTTCGACCGCTACGCCGAGTGGGAACTGGAACTGATGGGGTTGGCCACCGGCGGCGACAGCATCGAGGCGATGCCCCAAGTGGGCGAGGCGGTCCTCGGCAACCCGGTCTTCGCCTACGACGCGATGCTGCGCCCGATGGCGGACGGGGAGCGGCTTTCTCAGTACCTCGATGAGCTTGTGCCCGAGGCGTACTACCGCGCCGACTCGGGCGAGTGGCTGGCCAACGAGCAATTCCTCCGGCTCCTGGAGAAGATCGGGTTGCTGGAGGCCCTGCGGAGCAACCCGGCCGCCTTCGTCTTCGACGGGGTCCAGACCCCGTTCGTGACGGCCAACCTGATGATCAACGGCCACACGGCCGGATTCTGGACGGCGCCGCCACGCCACCACGCTGGTGGACACGCTTTACGCTTACCTCACCCACGACCGCAGCCACGACGCCTGCGCCGCGCGCCTGCACATCCACAAGTCGACCCTCAAGCACCGCCTGTCCCGCGTCAGGGAATTGGTCGGGGATGACTGCTTCCACCCGGACCAGCGGCTGAACGTGCTCAACTCCGTGGCCCTGGCCCGCCTGGCGCCGGAGGCGGCGGCCGACCTCAAGACCGTCCCGGCCCCGCCCCAACTCGCCCGCAGCTAGGGCGGGCTGATCCTGACCCCGTCGCTCGGCCCGACCGCCTTCGCCCCCTTCGGCTCGACCGTCAACTGGATCTTGATCGCGATCACCGCAGTCGGGACGGTCACCTTCGCCGCCGCCCTGGTCAAGAAGGGCGACCGCTCGTTCGTGCCGATCAGCGTCTTGAAGAACCGCGACGTGCTGGTCTTGACGGCGAACAACGCCGTCCTGACGGCATCGGCCATGGCCCTGTTCTTCTTCCTGCCGTCCTACGCGCTGAACGTGATGCAGGGGTCCGCCACCGAGGCGGCCTTGCCGACCACGCTCTACGGCCTGCTCGGCCTGGTGCTGGGGCCGTTCTTCGGCTAGTGGGTGGCCAAGGCCCGCAGTGCCCGCGGCCTGCTGACCATGGGCACGCTGGTGCGCATCGCCGTGACGGCCGCGTTCTTGATCTTCTTGGCGCCGACGTCATCGATCTGGTTCGTCTCCGGGCTGATGTTCGTGGCGGGCATCTACAACAGCCAGAACCTCGGCTCGTCCATCGGCATGGCGGTGTACACCATGGCCATCGCCATGAGCGGCTTCGCCGGAGGCTTCCGGATCGCGCTGATCGTCGCGCTCTGCCTGGCCGGGGTCTGCTTGGTCTTGGCCCAAGTGCTCAGACCGCTTCACGATGCCGACGCCCCAGCCCCGGAACCGGCTCAAGCCCAGTAGGGGGTTGAGAAGGGGGCTGCGCTTGCCGCGGCCCCCCTTTTGGCGTTGCGGCGGTGTCCCGACGCCGTCGATGCCGTCGCGCGGTTCTGGGCGCGAAGGGCGCAGTCCCAGCGCGAGGCGCGGCCCCACCATGTCGGGTGGTTCGGTTCCGGACGCGGACTCCGCGCAGGACCAAGCCGCCGACCAGATCCTCGGTCAGAAGCTCTTTGCAGCCCGCAGTCGCGACCGCCTCGACAATGAGGGAGTCCCAATAGGCGAGCCGAGGGACCTGGCTGGTCCGCATGGCGGCCGAACCAGGGCCGATTCGCACGCATCCGGTGCTGGTCAACCCCACTGGGCGCCCGGCGGCGCCGCAGGCCGCGCCCACGTAGCCCAGTTACGAGGGCGGACCCGCGGCTTGCCAGCCATCCCGCCCAGAACCCGCCACATCAGCAATAGTTCAGGCTCCCGGTTTTCTGCTCCCAAGTTTTCTGCTCCCGGTTTTCGGTTGGGGCTGTTACGGCCGGTCGAGGGACCCGAATGCGCGGACGGCTGGTCGGCCGAAACGCTCTGAACTGCGGCGACTCCGCCCGGGCCGGTGGCGGCATGGGGCAAGGGTGGCCGTAACTGCCCCAACCGGTCCCCGCAAGGCCCTGCAAGGCCCCGCAGGGCCCCGCCGTGCCGTGCCGGGCCGGGCCGGGCCGAGCCTGACGCCGCCGGGGCCAGGCGTTGAGCCCGGCGGCGCGCTCCCAGGACCTCCCCGCCGCGCTCCCCGCGCTCCCCGCGCCCCCCGCGCCCCAGCCGTCAATCCGCGCGTCTCGGCGCGGCCCCCGCCAAGGAGATAAGATCGCAGCCTCGACGCGCGAGACAAGCCCCGGGCACATCGAGGCTGCGATTTCATCTCCTTGCGCCATTGACACGCCGGGCCGCGCCCGCAGGCGCCGCCGCCATCCCACCGTTGCGCGTCCCGCCGCCCGCCCCCGACGCCGCCACCACCCACACATCCCGGCGAAGCCTCTGGAATCAACGATCTGGTTGGGAATGACGAGGGGTGCGTTTCTTGCATCCGTCGGGGTCGTGATCGGCGCGTCCCTGCCCAGATGTGGGCGAGCGCGGAAACGGATCGCCAGGCAGTCAGTGTGGCTGGCGGATCCGGCGGGCGTCCGAGGCCGATCAATGACGAAGGGAGACTCCGGTGAGGAACAAGAGGCACTCGAAAGAAGAGATCAACACCTGCGGTTTGGCCGAGTTGGGCTGGGCCCGGGCGCCGGTCGACATTGTCGAAAAGCCGGTCGCAGAGCTAATGGACTTGACCGGCCGGAAGGCGGTCGTCACCGGCGCTGGCGGCTACGGCCTGGGCCAGGCCTGCGCCAACCGGTTAGCCAGCCTGGGGGCCGATGTGGCCCTGATCGGGCATTCCAGCCTGGAGCGGACCGAGGCCAACGCCGAAGTGGTCCGCCAGCGCTGGGGCGGCAAAGCCATCGCCCTGGTCGGGGAGTTGACCGACTACGAGGACACCGAGCGCGTGTTCAAGGAATGCGACGAGCGCCTGGGCGGGATCGACATCTTGATCAACAACTCGGTCGCCGTCAGCGTCGGGGATTTCGCCAAAATGACCAAGTCGGCCATCGACTTCTGCATCGCGGGCTCGTTCACCATGTTGGTCTACTCCTCGCGGGTGGTGCTGGACTACATGCTGCCCAAGCACAGCGGCCGGATCATCAACATCTCGTCCATCGGCGGGCGCATGTACCACCCGGGCATCGCCCTGTACAACGCCTGCAAGGCCGGGGTGATCGGCCTGACCCGGACCATGGGCGCCGAGTTGATCGAACAGGGCATCCGCGTCAACGGGGTCTGCCCCGGCGTCATGCTGCACGACAAACTCCGCGAGGCCTTCGAACCCGTCCGACGCGCCGGAGAACTACCACGCCCGCGCTACCTGAATTCCCGGTGTCGTAGTGACGTGGCTGTCTGGCGGCGGCTGCGGCCGGGAGCGCCCCCGGCGTGTCAGGCTGGCGGTTTGGCGCCGAGGTCGCGGTAGAGGTCCTTCTGTTT
>JAIROU010000038.1 GCA_031257375.1 Bifidobacteriaceae bacterium | reverse complement strand
GGACGTGGCCTCGCCCCAGCTGCGCCAGGCCGCCAAGGACGGCGGCAAGCAGGTCTGGCAGTCGGTCGCCCTGCCGGGCCGGGGCGGGGCGGCGACCTCCGGCGGCGGCGTGGCGAGCGGCCCGGGGGTGGCCGTGGCCCAGGCCGTCACCTTGATGGCGACCCCGTACGTGCTGGTCATGGTCTACGACCTGAGCCCGGAGCAGGCCACCATGAGCCTCATAACCAGGGTCTTGGCGGCGTCCGCCGTGGCCGTGCTGGTGATCGTGGTGCTGGTGACCTGGCTGGTGACGCACCAGGCGGTGCGGCCGGTCCGGGCGGCGGCGGCGGTCGCCGCCAAACTGGCCGGCGGCGCCCTGGGCGAGCGCATGGCGGTGCGCGGCCACGACGAGATGGCGACCCTGGCGGCATCGTTCAACGAGATGGCGGCGGCCATGCAACTGCACATCGGGCAGCTCGAGGACCTGTCGAAGCTGCAGCGCCGGTTCGTCTCCGACGTCAGCCACGAGTTGCGCACGCCGCTGGCGACCATCCGGATGGCCGGCGACCTGATCCACGCCGCCCGCGACTCCTTCCCGCCGGAGGTGGCGCGCTCGGCCGAATTGCTGGCCAACCAACTCGACCGCTTCGACGCCCTGCTGGCGGACTTGCTCGAGATCTCGCGCTTCGACGCCGGCGCCGCCCAACTCGACACCGAGCGGGTCGACCTGCGGGCGCTGGTCGGCTGGGAGCTCGACGCCGTCGCCCCCCTGGCCGCCGACAAGGGCGTGACCGTGACCAGCCAGCTTCCGAGCCGCCCGGCGCGGGCCGAGGTCGACTCGCGGCGCCTGTCGCGGATCGCGCGCAACCTGTTCGTCAACGCCATTGAGCACGCCTCCAGCCGGGTGCTGGTGGTGATGGAGATGAGCGAGCAGTCCGTCGCCATCCTGGTCGCCGATGACGGCGTCGGCCTGACCGAAGACCAGGTCGAACGGGTGTTTGACCGCTTCTGGCGGGCCGACCCGGCCCGCTCGCGCACCACCGGCGGCACCGGCCTGGGCCTGGCCATCGCCCTGGAGGACACCAACCTGCACGGCGGCCGCCTCGAGGCCTGGGGTCGGCCGGGGGTGGGCGCGGTCTTCCGCCTGGTGGTGCCGCGCGAGGTCGGCGGCCAGGTCGGCGACCCGCCCCTGGCGCTCGGCCCGGTGCCCGAGATTCAGCAGGTCGGGACATGAACGCGCCCGCCCGCCCGCCCGCCGCCGATGCCGCCCGGCCACCGGCCGCCGATGCCGCCCGGCCACCCGCCGCCGATGCCGCCCGGCCACCGGCCGCCGATGCCGCCCGCCCGCCCCGCCGCCCGGCCCCCGCCGCCGCCCTGGCCCTGGTCGCCGCCCTGGCCCGGCCGGCTGCGCCACCCTGCCCCAGTCCGGCCCGGTCCAGCAGGGCCTGACCGGCGAGGGGCCGGAGGCCCCCTACGTCCAAGCGGTGGCGGCCGGGCCGGCCTCAGACGCCAATCTGGACCAAATCGTCCAGGGTTTCCTCCAGGCCATGCTGGCGGGCAACTCGGACGACTTCAAGGTCGCCCGCTCGTACCTGACGGGCGAGGCGGCGGCGGTCTGGAACCCGCTCGCGTCGGTCACCATCTACCAGTCCGGCGAGGCCCCCGACGTGGCCGAGGCGGGCACCCAACTGGGGCGCGTCTCGCTGACGTTCACCCAGGTCGGAACGGTTGACGAGGCCGGGCGGTACAACGCCCAGGCGCCCGCCGCCAAGGTCGAGACGTTGTCTTTGAGCCAGGACGACGAGGCCCAGTGGCGGATTTCCGAGCTGCCGGACGGCATCGTCATCCCAGAAGACGTGTTCCGGGGGGACTACGTCGCCACGAAGATCTACTTCCCCTCGGCCGACAGCCAGTTCCTGGTCCCCGACCAGCGCGTCTTCGCCCGCGCCGGGGCCGCCACGGCGGCTGTCAAGGAGTTCTTGGCCGGGCCGCCGCAGTACCTGGCCGGGGCCGTCGGGGGAGTGGTGCCGACCGGCACCCGCCTGATGACCGAGACCGTCAAGGTGGCCGATGGCGTGGCCACGGTCAACCTGTCGAGCGCCATCTCGCGGGCCTCGGAGACGGCCCGAGGCACCATCCTGACCTGCCTGAAGGCATCGCTGACGGCGCTGCCGTCGATCGACTCGGTGGTCCTGCAGGCCGAGTCGGTCGCGCTCGAGGTCAACCAGGCGGCCGGCCTGGAGGCCGACCCGGCGGCCGTGGACGGCCCGTTCTACCTGGGCGACGCCGGTGTCTGGCGCCTGGCCGAGGGCGCGGCCGCCGTGGTCGAGGGGACCGAGGCGGCCGCCGCCTGGGAGACGCTGACCGTGGACCACGCCCTGACCCGCCTGGCCGGACTGGCGGAAGGCCAGGTCACGCTGCTGGACAAGGCCGGCGACGAGCCCCGGGCGCTGGCCTGGCCGGAAAGCCTGGCGGACCCGGAGGGGGCGCCGCCAACGGTCACCGCCCCGCCGGTGTTCGACCGCTTGGGCTGGCTGTGGGCGGCTGCCGACGATGCCGTCGT
>JAIROU010000391.1 GCA_031257375.1 Bifidobacteriaceae bacterium | reverse complement strand
GGCCGGCGCCTGGGCCGGCTGTCCGTCCTGGAGCCGGTGGTCCGTCCCACGCCGGAGGAGATCGCCGCCGGTGATTGGAACCAGGAGCGGGCGGTCCGCGAGGCGGCGCGGGAGCTGTCCGCCCTCGGGCCCTCGCTGACCAAAGTCCAAGTGCCTTTGGGCGGTCGCGCCTCCGCCGCCGAAATTGCGGCGGAGGCGGAGAAACTCGACGCCGTGATCGCCACTCCCTGGGTGGTGCTGTCGCAGGGGGTGCCGGCCGAGTTGTACCCCGACGCGGTGGCGGCCGCCTGCCGGGCGGGCGCCAGCGGATTCCTGGCCGGGCGGGCGCTGTGGTCAGATGTCGTGGGCGCGCCAGACTGGCCCGCCGCGCTCAAAGACCGGCCGCGCGCCCGCCTGGACCGACTGGTCCAGATTGTCGACGCCCAGGCCCGGCCTTGGTGGCAGCGATGATCCCCGGCGCGGTGGGCCTGATCCACACCGTTCCGGCCCTGGCCGGCGACCTGGACCGGCTGCTCGGCGCGGCCCTGCCGGACGCCCGCCGGATCCACATCGCCGACCCATGGCTCCTCGACGAGGCCCAGGCCGATGGCCTGACCAGCCGAATAGTCGGCCAGGTGGCCGCCCACGTGAACCACCTCGCCCGCCTGGGCTGCCGGGCCGTGCTCCTGACCTGCTCGTCGATTGGCCCGGCCGCGGCGCCGGCGGCGCGGGCGACCGGCTTGCCGGTTTTCCGGATCGACGCGCCGATGGCCGAGCGGGCCGTCGACCTTGCGGCCCAGCCCGGGGCCGCGGGGAGGATCGCCGTGTTGGCGACGCTGCCCTCGACGGTGGCGCCGACGACGGACCTGATTCGGGAGGTCGCCGCCGGCCGAGGGGCCGCCGTCGAGGTCGCCGCGCAGGTGGTGGGCGGGGCCCAGGCCGCGCGCCAGGCCGGGCGGCCCGACCAGGCCGACCGCCTGGTCGCCGCCGCCATCACCGCGGCCACCCCGACGGCCGATGCCGTGGTGCTGGCCCAGGCCTCAATGGCCGGGGCGGCCGCGACCGTCGACGTCCCAAAGCCGGTGCTGACGTCGCAAGTCAGCGGCATCGGCGGCTTCGCCAAACTGGCGGCGGCGGCGCTGGCCGGGCGACCGTGACTGGCGCCGCCCCAGCCGACCCGACGACCGGGCGCGGCGCGGCGGCGCCGGCCGCCGATCGGGCCGACATCGTGGTCTACGCCGCCACCTCGGCCGGCGTGACGGCGGCCGTGGCCGCCCGCGAGCGCGGCGCCGACGTGCTGCTGGTCGAACCGGGCCGACACGTCGGCGGCATGACCTCGGGCGGTCTGGGGTACACCGACCTGGGCGACGCGCGGGCGCTGGCGGGCGCCGCGGTCCGCTTCCGCGAAGCGGTCGCCCGCTACTACGGCGCGCCGGTGGGGCGGTTTGCCGGGCCGGAGCCCCACGCCGCCGAAACCATCTGCCGGGAATGGATCGAGACGGCCGGTGTGCGGCTGGTCCAAGACGCGGCGCTCGACTCGGCGGTCGTGGCGGACGGGGTGATCGGCGGTCTGCGGCTGGCGGACGGGCGGACGGTCGAGGGCGGCTGCTTCATCGACGCCTCTTACGAAGGCGACCTGATGGCGGCCGTCGGCGTCCCCTTCGCGGTGGGGCGCGACGGTTCGGCCGCCCACGGCGAGGCGCTGGCCGGACGGCGCGAGCCGGTCGCCGGACGGCACAATTTCCCCGGCTGGATCTCGCCGTTCGCGGACGATCCGGACGGGCACGAGCCGGGGCCGCTGCTGGCCGGGATCAAACCCGGCCCGATGGCGCCCGTCGGGGCCGGGGACGGCGGCGTGATGGCTTATCAGTACCGGGTCTGCCTGACGACCGGACCGGGCTCGATCCCGCTGGACAGCCTGGCGGCGGGCGACCCGGCGGACTGGGAGTTGGGGCGGCGGCTGTTCCGGCACTGGCGGGACACCGGATTCACGCCCCCGGCGGGACGTCTGATCGGGCTGGAGCCGAACCTGCCGCACGGCAAATGCGACGCCAACTCGCTGGGGCCGTTCTCCCTCAACCTGCTGGACGGCTCGGCCTGGGCCTATCCGACCGCCGACCGCGCGGCCCGCGAACGCATCGTCGCGCGCCACCGCGCCCACACGACCGGCTTCTTGGCCTTCCTGGCCACCGACCCGGCCGTGCCGGCCCAGGTGCGGCGGGAGATCGCCGGTTGGGGCCTGCCCGGCGACGAGTTCGCGGACACCGGCCATCTGCCCCATCAGCTTTACGTCCGCGAGGCCCGCCGGATGCGCGGCGCCTATGTGTTGACCGCGCACGATCTCCTGGCCGGCCGGCGCTTTGGGGACGCGGTCGCCATGGGCTCTTACCACATGGACGTCCGGGAGGTTCAGCGGACCTGGCGCTGGGCGCCCGAGCATCCCCGCCCCCGGGCCATGGTGGTGACCGAGGGCTATCTGTCCTGGCCGGTGCCGCTCTACCAGATCCCATACCGGTGCCTGGTGCCCGAGGAATCGGACTGCGCCAACCTGATCGTCCCGGTCTGCCTGTCCGCCTCGCACCTGGCCTTCTCATCGGTGCGGATGGAGGTGCAATACCAGATGCTGGGCGAAGTGGCGGGCAAGGCGGCCGCCCTGGCGCTCGAGGCCGGGCGGGGGGTCCAGGCGGTCGACCCGCCCAGCGTCGCGGTCCTGCCCGCGCCGGGGGCGGCGTAGCGGCCGCGCCCGGCGCGGAGTGTGGCGTCGGACGCGCACGGCGGGCCAGGCGCGAGCCTGGCCGATAGCGGCGCCATCGGGCTGGTCGGCAACGCCGCCGGCGGTCGCGGCCGGGGTCGCGGCCGGGGTCGCGCGATGCACTGAAGCAGGGTGCGACAGACCATTAGAGTCTATTCATCTGCCTTGACACGCTAAGGAACACCAATGGCTAGTCGATCAACAACGGCCCCCGAAGCAGGCGCCGCCACGGCGAGGCCGGCCCGGGCCACCATGAGGGAGGTCGCGCAAGCCGCGGGCGTCTCCCTGTCGACCGCCTCGCGGGCGCTGACCGGAAGTGGTTACGTCTCGGCCGACGTGCGCAAGCGCGTGGCCAAGGCGGCGGCGGACCTGGAGTACGTGCCGGACGCGACCGCCCGCAATCTGCGCCAGCAGACCAGCCGGGTGATCGGGGTGATCGTCTCCGACCTGCGCGACCCTTTCTATGTCGACCTCGCCTCCGGCATCTCCGGCCAGTGCCGGCGCCGGGGCCACGGGATGATGCTGGCCGACAACGGCGGCGCCGTCAGGCGCGAGCTCGAGGCGGCCGAGAGCTTCGTCTCGGCGCGCGTGACCGGCGTTGTCCTGACTCCGATGTCGAAGGACGCCAGCGCTTATTTGCTCAGCCACGGCGTGCCGGTGGTGGAGGTGGACCGCCAGTTCGCCGAGGGCGTCTGCGACGCGGTCGTCACGGACAACCGGGCGGCGGCGTTCAAAGTCACGCAAGACTTGGCCGCCCTGGGCCACAAACGGATCGCCTTGCTGATCGATGAGACGGATTGGACCACCGGGCGGGACCGCTTGTCAGGCTTCAAACAGGCCTTGGAGCAGGCCGGGCTGGGCGCCGCGGCCGGGCTGGTGACCACGGCCGGCTTGGACGTGGTCCAGGCCCAGGGCGTGGCGGCCAAGCTCTTGACCCGGCGCGACCGCCCGACGGCCGTGTTCGCCGCCAACAACCTGCTGGCCGAGGCGGTTTGGCGGGCGGCCGAGGCGGTCGGCCGAACCATCCACGACGAACTCTCCCTGGCCTGTTTCGACGACGTCCGTTGGATGACCATGGTCACCCCGGCCATCACCACCGTCGCTCAGGACGCCGTCTCGATGGGGGAGATCGCGGTCGACCAGCTTCTGGAACGCAGCCGCAACCCGTCCAGCCCGGTCCGGACCGTCATGCTCAACGCGACCGTGGTCCGGCGGGGGTCGACCGCGCCGCCGCCCGCTCGACCTGGCCGGGCTTCAGCCTTTGCGCCCCGTGGTGGCGACGCCCTCGATGAAGTAGCGCTGGCCGAACGAGAACAGGACCAGCATCGGGATGGTCACCAGTAGCGCCGCCACCATGACGAACTGGTAGTCGGCGTGGCCGCCGTTGGTCGGGGAATACTTCGTCATGGCGTAGGCGATGCCCAAGGGCGCGGTGAACTGCTCGATCGATCCGGTGTTGAGGTAGATCAGGGCGGCCTGAAGATTGTTCCAGGAGGCTTGGAACTCGAACAGCAGGACGATGATGAAGCTGGGCCTGGACAGGGGCATGACGATCTGCCAGAAGGTCCGCCAGTAACTGGCCCCGTCGACCCGCGCGGCCTCGAACAAGTCCCGCGGCAGCCCCAGGAAGAACTGGCGCTGGAGGAAGATGTAGAAGGCGGACCCGAACAGGTTTCCGGCGAACAACGGCAGCCAGGTGCCCAACGCGCCGAGGTGCTTCCAGATCAGGTAGGTCGGCACCATGGTGACGGCGGCCGGCAGCATCATGGTGGCCAGCACCAAGGTGAACAGCTGGTTGCGCAAGGGGAACCGGAAATGGGCGAACCCCCAGGCCACCAGGGATGACGAGACCGCCACAAAGATCGCCGCGAGGGAGGCGATCACAATCGAGGTGAACATCCAGTGCCCAAGCGGAAGCTCCCGCCAGATGTCGGCGTAGTTCTGCCAGCGGATCGGATTGGGCGCCAGCGAGTTGTTGAAGACTTGGCCGCGCGTTTTCAGCGAGGCCGCCAGCAGCCAGGCGAACGGGTAGAGGAAGCCGGCGCTGAAGATCAGCAGGACAACCACGACGATGCCGCGCTTGACCTTTTTGGGGACACGGCCAGGGCGGCTCCTGGGCGCGGAGTTGGGCGCGGAGGCGGCGGCGGTAGCGGCGGCCGCCGGCAGATCGACGGCTGTCATTTGACTTCCCCCTCGTAGTAGACCAGTCGGTTGGAGACCACCCGCTGGACGGCCGTGACCACCATGATGATGCAGAACAGCAGCCAGGCCATGGCGGAGGCGTAACCGAAGTTGAAGCGCCGGAAAGCCTGCTGGAACAGGTAGACGGCGTAAAACAGCGACGAGTCGGAGGCGCCCGCCGCGCCGCCGCTCTGATCCCGCCAGAACAGCAGATAGGCCTGGTCGAAGACCTGGAACGCGGCGATCGACAGAATCACCGTGTTGAAGAAGACGGCCGGGGAGATCATCGGCAAGGTCACGTGCGTGAAGCGGCGCAGCACCCCGGCCCCGTCCAGTTCGGCCACCTCGTAGAGCTCGCGCGGCACGTTCTTGAGCGCGGCCAGGAAGATCACCATGGTGCCGGACACGCCCCACAACGTCATCAACACGATTGAGGGCTTGATCCAGTCCGAGTCGACCAGCCACTGCGGACCCTCGATCCCAAACCAGCCCAGGAACTGGTTGATCGCGCCGGTGTTGCCGTTGAGCAGCAGCAAGAACATCGACGCGGTGGCCACCGACGGGGTCATCTTGGGCAGGTAGAAGACGGTCCGGAAGAACCCGGCCCCGCGCCCGGCCTGGTTGAGCAGGGCCGCCAGCCCCAGGGCCACGATGATCTCCAAGGGCACCGCCATGATGGTGTAGATCAGGGTGTTCGACAGCGCGGCGACTATCTTCGGGTCGTCGAACAGGTCGGCGTAGTTCTCGAAGCCGATCGGCTTCATGGTGCCCCTGGCCAGGTTGTATTTCGAGAACGACAGGGTCAGCGAGTAGATCATGGCGCCGGCCGTGAAGACCAGGAAGCCGACTATCCAGGGCGAGATGAACGCCAGCCCGGCCAGGGTCTCGCGGCGGTTGTACTTGACGCGCTGGCGCGGCTTGGCCGCAGGCGCTCGTTTGCCCACTTTGCCCGCCTCGGGTTGGCGCGCGACTTGGGTCATTGTGGCCTCCTGTGCGTTGGCGGTGCCGGACCATTGCCGAGGTGGGCGGGACGCGTGTCCCGCCCACCTCGGGGAATTCTCAGGCCGATCAGCCAGTTGGGCTTACTCGACTATCTCCTCGTAGGCGCTGAGCGCCGCGCTCTGGGCGTCCGCCAGGGCTGTGACGGCGTCCTTGTCGCCGGTCAGGTAAGAGATCAGCGCGTTCGACAGCTCTTGTTTGATCGTCTCCCCGGCCGGCGAGGCGCCGAACGAAGTGCCGAAGGAGACGACCTCGTAATAGGCCGCCACGGTTTGGTCGAACCCTTCGACGCCGACTGGTTCGACCCACTTGTCCTTGACCGCGACGTCGGCCGCCGGGTTGCCCGTCATCAGGCCGGTGTTGGGCGCGCCATCGGCCGCGCGGGTTTCGGCCCGAGCGGCGCCGGCCGCCATCCAGGCGTCCAGCGTGGTCAAGTTGACCGCCCAGGCGCAGGCCGCGGCCTTGTTCTCGGCGTCGGCCGGGATGACGAAGGACTGGCCCCCGGTGACCGCGAACGGTTGGCCGTCTTGGTCCCGGATCGGCACCGTCCAGAGCTCGACCTGGTCCAGGTAGGGGGCCAAGACGTTCGGGTACCACTGCATGTTCATCTCGGCGCCGACCTGGTCGGTGACGTACTGGTTGTTGTCGCCGAAGAAGTCGAAGGTGTCGGAGAAGCTCTTGACCTTGGCGTATCCGCCCTGCGCGTCGTAGAGCCGCTTGATGTACTCGAAGGCCGGGACGTTGGCCGGGTCGTCCAGCGTCGGCGCGCCGGCCGCGTCGACCAGCTTGCCGCCTTGGGAGAGCACCCACAGCTCGGTGTTGGCGTGGGCCTGGGGGTCGAAGCCCAGGGTGGTGGGATTGCCGCCCGACTCGGCGTACATCTTCTCGATCGCCGCCAGCAGGCGATCCGGGTCAGAGGTGTCGATGTCCTCCGGCGTCACGCCGGCGGCCCGGGCCACCCGGTTGTTGATCATGATGGCCGGCGGCTGGAAGAACTGCGGCACGCCCCAGATCTTCTGGTCGTAGGTGACGTCGTCGACCACGTTGGGGTAGTAGTTCTCGGCCGGGTCCACGCCCTGGGCCTTGAAGCACTCGTCGAGCGGCGCCAGCAGGCCCTGGGCGGCGTAGGTGACAACCGCGCGGCGGTCCATCTGGACCACGTCGGGAATGTCGCCG
>JAIROU010000031.1 GCA_031257375.1 Bifidobacteriaceae bacterium | reverse complement strand
TAACCAGACTCGTGGGGAGGACCACCGTGAACAGATTCGAGGGCATGGACGAGGGCCGGTTGGGTGAGGAGCGTGAGCGTTTGGCCGGGCTGATCGCCCGGGTCGGGCCGTTTAGGCGTGGCAGCGTCCAGGAGTTGTGGCGCAAGTGCGGGAAGCCGGGGTGCCACTGCGCGAGAGAGGGCGACCCGGGGCATGGGCCCAGGAAGCAGTGGACCAGGACGGTGAGGGGGAGCAAGCCGTCGAGGGGCCAGGTGATCCCGGATGGCTGGGAGGGCGAGGTGCGGGCCGAGCTTGACCGTTTCGCGGATTTCCAGGGTTTGGTGGACGACTATGTGGAGGTCAACGAGCAGATCTGCGTGGACCGGGCGAAGGCCGCGAGGGCGGCGGGCCTGGCGCCGGCCGGGGAAAAAAGGGGGCCTGGAGCCGGTCCGCCGAGGAGTTGACGGCGGGTTTGGAGGCGGCGGTCGCCGGCGAGGTGGCGGGTTTCTTGGCGGCGGCCCGCGCTGCCGCGGGAGATGGTGGCGCGCCGTTCGCGGAGGTTGAGGCGCTCGCGCGGGCCGCCGGGAGGGCCGTGGCGAACGCGATGGCTCAGTTCGGCGCTGACTTGGTGTGCGCGGGCGCCGGGCCGGGCGAGTGCGGGTGTGGGCGCCAGGCGCCGGTTCATTCGGTCAGGTCGAAGACGGTGGCGACGATGACCGGGGATGTGGCGTTGACTCGCGCCTATTGTTACTGCCGGGAGTGCGGGGAGGGGTTCTGCCCGGCTGACCGGGCGCTTGGTTTGGACGGGAGGTCGCGTTCGGAGGCTGTCGACATGGCGGCCGCGGCGGCCGGCCGGGAGGCGCCGTTCGCCGCCGCCGCGGCTTTGATCGAGGAGATCGGCGGGGTTCGGGTGGTGTCCGCGAAAACCTGTGACCGGGTTGTCAAGGAAGTTGGGGGGCGCGCCAGGCAGATTATGCGGGCTGACGCGGAAGCGGCCGCGCGGGCGACGCCGGCTGAGCGGGCGCGCCGCTGGGACCGGGCGGCGACCGCGTATGTGGCGTATGACGGCACCGGGGTGGCGATGGTCCCATCTGAGACCGAGGGCAGGAAAGGGAAAGGCCCCGACGGGCGTTCCCACACCAGGGAAGACAAGATCGCCCGCCTGTTCACCCAGACCGGCCGCGACAAAGACGGCCAGCCCGTCATGGACAAAGACTCGTCATCGTTCGTGACCACATTCGAGCCGGTCGGCCCGTTCTCCGCCCAAGTGGCCGGCGAGGCGTTGCGACGCGACGTTTCCCGCGCGCCCCGCCTGGCGGTGCTCGGCGACGGGGCGGTCTGGATTTGGGGCATGGCCGACCGCTTGTGGCCCCGAGCGACGCAGATCGTCGATTTCTATCACGCCGTCCAGCATGTCAACGAGCTGGCCGACCTGCTCAAACCCCACCTCGGCGGCGAGCGCCCGAAGGAGTTCGCCAAGTCGCTGCGGGACTTGCTCAAACAAGGCGACATCACGGGCCTGGCGGCCAAGGCCCGCCAAGTGGCCGTCCCGGAAGACCTCAAAGACGAAGTCGGGGTCAAGACCGCCTACTTCACCAAAAACTGGCACCGCATGCAATACGCCAAATTCAAGGCCGCCGGATACTTCATCGGCTCCGGCGCCGTGGAAAGCGCCTGCCGCAGCGTCGCCGAAGACAGGGTCTCCAGGTCAGGGATGCGCTGGACCGTCGAAGGCGCCGACCGGGTCATAGCCTTGCGGGCGCTGCACCGCTCATCCGAGGACCGCTACGCCAAACTCTGGACCCGGCCCGCCAACCCACCAGCCCTCGCCCAAGCAGCCTAACCAACAAACCGGACTCGCACCCCCGCGCACCCCCTGGCCCCGGGGGCGGTAGTATTATGGGATTTGCGGTCTGCCAACGGAGGTTTCCTCATGAAGACTCGTAAATTTCTCGCGTTGCTCGCCGCGCTGGCGCTGACCGGTGCCGCGACGGTCGGCGCCCAGGCCCGAACGCCGGACGCCGTGCCCAAGGCGCCCGGTCCTGAAACCGACAACGAGTTGGAAGAAGCTCAAGCCGCCATCCAGCAGCTGCTGGACGAGGGACTCGACCAAGCTTGGAAAGACCAAGACGTGCAGTCGAAGCTCGACGTCGAGGCGCTGGCGACCGACTTCCCAGACGTCTGGGCCGAAGCGGTGATCGACTACGAGGCCGGCACGTACACCATCCAGTACGACCGGGGCGCCGATCCGGCCCGCGTGGAAGCTTTCCTGGGTCGAATCGAGGCCGCGCAGCGATTGCGGCCCCAGTTGAGCTTGGTGCCCAGGGCGGTCGAGTTCTCAGCCGCCGAGATGGAGACGTTCATGGGCGCGATCCGGTCGGATTGGGACGCCTGGACCGAGAAGCTGGGCTTGCCGGACATGGTCAGCATGGGTCCGGACTACGAATCTGGCTTGATTATCATCGGCACGAGCGCGGAGATCAACCGCGACGTCACCGGCGTTGTCGGCTACCCGGCCAAGGTGGAAGGCGGTCAAGGCCTAACGGAGTTGCAATTGTCGCGATGGGCGGACGCGAAGCCGATCTCCGGCGGCGCGGCGCTGATCACGGCTTCGTCTTCACCGTCAGAGCATCCCCCGGACTGCACGCTCGGGTTCGTATGGGAAAAGCACACGGGAGAAATCATGGGCGGTGGGGCCAATCACTGCGTCACTCTCAGCGGTGTCACGAGTTGGTACAACGGCACAACTCATGTAGGGAATTGGTACTACTATGACGCATATTCGACGACTGATTCGATGCTGTTGCGCTCATCGCCCCAGGGTGGTTTCAATCCGAACATCTGGCTAGGCCCGGCGAATTCGACGCAGGCGCGAATGTGGGTCAAGGGAACGCTGGCTTCGGCGGTCGGAGGCGCAGTTGCGTTGTCCGCTGCGCGGAGTGGGGAGCATGCCACCACGGTTCGTGCAATTAATCAAACGTTCACGTCGGCCGTCGGCACGATCTACCCTGGAACTGTTACGAATTGCACGGGTTGCCTGCCCGGGGACTCCGGTGCCCCCTGGTTTACGTCGCTTTCGTCCGGTGCGGGCGTCCTAGCGCACGGGCAACATGTCGGGAAAACCGCAGCGGGCTACTGCGCGTACGTTCCCGTCGCGGCGATAGGCAGCGCCCTGAGCGCCACCATCGCTACACACTGAGGTTTTCTCACCGGGAGGGGTTGGTTGACGTCTGATTGTTGGGGTTGACCTGCGGGCGCGCGGCGTGTCGCGCGCGGATGTGGGGTCCCCCGCCGGGAAGCTGGTTGTGTAAGGGCTTGCCGATTATTTATCGTGCTTTTTTGTTGGTGGTCTGATGGTGTAGTTCCAGTCGGGGTGCCACGCGGACGGCACGTGGATGCCCTCCCTTTTGAGCCGCTCCATCTCCGCGTCGGCGATCTTCACGCCTAGCCTGACTTTCCCTCTTATGGGGTTTGGCGGGTGTGTTTGTGCTGGTGGGCGGCTCTTTTGGGGTCGTGTTGGTGTATTACCTATGTGTCACCTGGTTGGGGCGAGCTTGTCGGCGCCGTATAGGGCGAGTAGGCGGCGTTGCAGGGGCGTTGTCTCGGTGAGCATCTTCTTGGCGACTGGCCTGCCTTTGCCGTCTTTGGGGTAGAGCATCGTGACCTCTTCGACCCGGTCGAGTTGGGAGCAGATCGCGTCGTATGACATCTCCAGGCCGGCCTGGTGGGCGCGGCGGCGCATGACGTGGGCGATCAGCAGGGCGAGGACCTCGATGAGGCAGTGGACTTTGATCTTGTCCTGGGTCCAGTGCCACATCGGGGAGAACGCGACCCGGGCGGGGTCTTTCATCTGTTTGAACGACGCCTCGACCAGGTGCTGGGAGCGGTAGGCGGCGACGACCCGGGCCGGCTCCCATTGGCGCCGGTTGGTGAATAGCACCCGTTTGCCGAACTCCCGGTCGGCCAGGGCCTTGATCTTGTCGTCGTCGACCTGGTAGGCGAGCCTGAGATTCGGCGGCTCGTCCCCGGCGATGTCCCAGTCGGTGACTTGGGCGGCCTGCCGGTCGGAGAGGATCTGGGCGATCTTCGCCTCCAACTGGGGGCGGGCGTGGCGGGCTCTGCCGCGTTCGAGCACGGCTTGGACGTCGGCGAGTTTGGCCCCGGCTTTGGCGAGGGTCTGGGCGAAGCCGCGTTCCTGGGCTTCGCGCAGGGTCGGGGAGAATGTCACCAGGACCCTGCCGGCGGCGCCCAGCGCCCGGTAGGCCTTGCGCTCGTGGAACCGCACCTTCGGGTGGCGTTCGGGGTCGAGGGCCTTGAACCGGCTGGCGGGGATGTCGAGCAGGTCTTGGCAGTTGGCGGGCGGCAGGGAGGTGACGAACCCGAACTCGGCGTGCTCCACGACCGCCTGGTCGTCCTCGGAGTTCTGACCGGCGTCCCAGGTGACGGTCAGCGACCCGGGGTCCCCCAGGCACGAGTACCGTTCCGCCAGGCGTTCGACCATCTTGGGGAACTGGGTGACGTCCGGCTTGTCCCCTGGGTAGGGGTGGGACAGGACCGGTATCGCGCCGTCCTCTGTGGCGACCAGCCCGAGCCCGACTAGGCGCAGGTCCTTGCGCTTTTGCTTCGCCTTGCCGCGCTGCGCGATCGGGGCCTTCGGGTTGGCCGAGGACACGTAGGCCGCGAAGTTCGTCATGTCGAGCACCAGCGCCGACGGGTCGACCCGCTCGGCCCTCAGCGCGTGGGCGGCGATCCGCTCCTCCACCTCCGGGCAGCGATCCGCGCCGAGCCGCCCCATCGCGTCCCCGAACCGGCGCCCGTCCAAACGCTTCGCGCTGATCCGGGTGAACCTTGGCGCGGCGGTCCGCTCCCACCAGTCGGCGAACGCGTCCTTCGAGCACGGCGCGACCGCCTTGCCGACCGCGGCGAGCTGGATGAACCGGCCGGCCGTGACCTTCGCGTCGGCCCGGGGCTTGACCACCTGGTCGACGATGGCGGCGATCCTCAGGTCCTCGGCCACCGCCCAGGCCGAGGCGACCGCGCCGAACGCGGCCGCGTGGACCCTGGCCGGCTCGCCCCGGGAGCGGCCGGCCAGCTTGGCGAGCACCTCCTCGGCGGACCCGAGGTACGTCTGGGAGACGATCCTCGGCTTGCCGTCCACCCGGGCCGACTCCACAGCGTGGTAGTAGGTCTTCGAGCCCTGCCGCTTCCCAACGATAGAAGTCATATATAGGTAATACACCATCATGACGCGAACCCCCAGGCGACACGCCGCTTTCACATCAAAAAACCACCCTAAGAGGGAAAGTCAGGCTAGGGCCGCCGCGCGGCGCACTGGTGGACTGGTCCGGCTCCGCCGGCGTTGGAGCCCGCTTGCAAACCCGCACCGGCCGGGACGGTCGCCGGGTTTAGTGACTTGGGTCACAGGGCGGGATTTGTGGGGGGCGGGCGGCGGGGGGCCGCCGGGCGGCCTAGGTTGGCCAGATGACCACTACATCGCCTATCGAGATGACCACTGCACCGCCTATCGCGTCGGCTGGCGAAGTCGGCCGCTTGGTCCAGGCCGCCAAGGCGGTCCTGCCGCCGCCGGACCGATGGACGCCGCTGACCACTTACCCAGGCTCGCTGGCCGAGTGCATCATTGACGCGCTCTGGTCGGAACGGGTCCGCTACGCCGTGGTGGCGCGGATCGTCGAGCGCTACCGCACCTTCCGGCGCTGGGCCGGGGCCGACGCCGACCACGACGGCGCCGCCGACCTGGTGCGCAGCTTTGACATTGGGCTGGAGTCGTGGATGGACCAGATCGGCAACCGCCAGCGGGCCTATTCCCGCGACCAGGCCCCCTACAAGGCCGAACTGGTCCAGCGGGGCGCCCAAGCGGCCGTCGCCGCCGGGGTCGACACCGCCGACCAGCTGCGCGACGGCCACGCCCGCCAATCGCGGGAGTTCACCGACCTGCACCGAATGTGGCTGGAACTGCCGTCCCAGCATTCCGGGTTCACCTGGGAACGCCTGCTGCTGGTCAGCGGCGCCCGGACGGTGCCGCCCGATCTGTGGGTGGCCGAGTTCGCCTCGCACGCCACCGGCCGGCAACTGTCCAACCAGGACGCCCTCGACCTGGTCGACCAGGCCGCCGCCGCCATGGGCGCCACGCCCTTGCGGCTGCGCAACGCCATCTGGCAGTACCAGACCAAGCTGGACCGCCGCCAGGGCACCTCGCCGCCCGGCTCGCACCGGATCGCCCCGGGCGCCCCGGCCAACCAGCAGCTGGCCCAGGGCGCGGCTTAGCCGGTTACAGTAGAGGGCGCGTGGGTCAATGGCGACCCACGTCTGTCCCGGCGCCGACGCGCCGCCAACAGCGCCAGCAACCCAGCCAGGATCAGGCCGAAGGCCGAGCCGAGCAGGCCAACCGTGCCGGAAGCGCCCGTGAACGGCAACGCCTGAACCGTGAACGAGCCGGTCGCGGCCCCCGACAGGGGGCCGGTCAGGGTGACCCTGTGGGCGCCGAACTCGGCCGAATCGGGAACGAGCCAGGTGAACAGGGCCGTGCCATCGGCATCGGCGGTGGCCGAACCGAGCGACAGCGGCGCGGAACCCATCACGCCGACCACCGTCTCGCCGGGCTGGAAGTTGCGGCCGGTGGCGGTCTGGCGGGCGCCGCGGTGCAGCGACGGGGTGGCCAACTCGACCTGCGGCAGGCCGATCCGCCAGGGCAGCTCGGTCAGGTTCCCGGCCGGGTCGCGCTCGACTATCGTCACCCGGTCGCCCTCCTTCAGCGGCGGGGTCAGTTCGCACCGCCAGGTCAGGTCCTCCCCGACCGCGGTCTGGCAAAGGTCGCCGCCTTGGTCGTCCCGGACAATGATGGTGTCGCCGGCCTCGCGTCCCTTGCCGCCGATCTCGGAGCCGTCGGACGGCTCGGGGACGGGCGAGCCGGGACTGATCGCGTCGACCGCCATCTCGGCCCGGTCGGACGGGTTGGCCGCCGAATCCTCGATCCGGACGTGGATCGTGGCGCCGTGCTCCAGGTCCGGGAGCCGGCAGTCGAAGGCGCCATCGGCCTCGACCGCGCAGCGCCCCAACTCTTCGCCCGTCTGCGGGTGGACGACCACCGCCGTCAGGTCGCCGGCCGCCGCGTCCTCCCGGTCGCCCTCCGCGACCGCGCCGGAGACGTGTTTGCCGTCCGAGGGGTCAAGGGTCGGCGCCCCGGGGGCGATCGCGTCGGTGAAGCGGACCAGCGCCGGGCGCGCCTGGCCGTCGTAGTTGACAATCCCGTCCGCCGCCGCGATCGGCGCCCCGGCGACCGACCCGAAGATGGGCCATTGGCCCTGGTCGCCGCGCACTTCTAGGACGGCCTCGCCGGGCGCGTCAGAGCTGGTCAGGCCCGCTTCGATGGTCACCGAGGCCGGGCCGTCGACCCGCCCGGCCCCGTCGCCGGTCCAGGTGCCGGCCGGCAGGGTGATCGAGACCTGGCAGGCCACTTCGGCATCGCCGTCCCAGCAGGAGGCCGGGTTGCCGAGGGCGTCCCGCAGCACCGCCTTGACCAGCTGGACCCCCTCGCCGTTGCCCCGCGCGGAGGCCGCCGGGGAGACCAACTCGCTGGTCGCACCGCTGGGCGGCCCGGACACGAAGCTCGCCTGGGCGGGCGACCCGGTCACCGGCGCGCCGCCGACGGTCGCGGCGATCGTCCAGGCGCCCGGCCGGGTGGCGGTGAACTCGTAGACGGCCACGCCATTGTTGCCCGATGCCGTCGTCGCCGTTCCGACGACCGTCCCGTTCTCGCCCGGGTGGCTCCAGGCGAAGACGACCTCGGCGCCGGGCACGAGGTTGCGGTTGGCGTCGCGCAACTCGACCTCGGCCCGGTGGGCCTGGGCGCCATCGGCCACCTTGGTGGCCCCGCCGGCGGCGGTCGGGATGGTCAGGGCCGAGTTGGCGGCCACCGGGTCGGTGGCGGAGAAGCGGACCAGGAACGGCTGGCCGACGTCGGCCCAGCCGTCCGGGGTCAAGACTCGCACCCGGCCGGTGAACTCGGCGGCGGCGGTGGCGGTCAGCGACCAGGTGAAAGCCCCGAAGCTGGAACTTGACGGCGCCCCGGTCAGGCCGGCCGGCGCCGGGCTGGCGGTGACCGCCGGATCGAGTCCTTCTAGGCGCACCTGGGCGCCAGGCACCGGCAGGTCGGCCGCCGACCGGGCGGACACCGTCAGGGTGTAGGCCGGTCCATCGACCCCGGCGGCGGCCACGGCCACGGCGTTGGCCCTGGTCGCCAGCGGCGTGATGACGTAGCTGGAGGCCGCTTCCGAGGCCGGGCCGGACTCGAAGCTGACGTCGCGCGGCGAGCCGTTGACCGCCTCGCCGCCCAGGGCGGCCGCGACCGCGAACGAGCCCGGCTCGTCCGAGGTCACATAGACCAGGGCCTTGCCGGCCTGGTCGCACCAGGCCGGAGCCCCGGCGGCGGCCGGGTCGCAGCTGACGGCCGTGGCCGCGGCGGCGCCGCCGGTCAGCACCGGGCCGGGCACGCCCTCAGCGCCCTCGGCGACGGCGAAGGAGATGGTCTGGCCGGGAACAGGGTTGCCCTGCGCGTCGGTCACCACCACCCAGGCCGAATGCGCCGCCGTCCCGTTGGCCAGGACGTTGCCCCTGGTGGCGTTGAAGACGGAGACGTTCGGATCGGGCGGTCCGGCGATGAACGGCAGGGGCAGCGGCGAGCCGATGGCGACCGCCTCGCCGCCAACGGCGGCGGTGGCCTGCCAAGGCCCGGCGTCCGGGCTGGCGAAGCTGGTCGAGACCCGCCCGGTCTGATCGGTCACCAATTCCTCGATTATGACCGCGGCGCCCAATTGGTAGGCGATCCGCACCGAAGTGCCGGCCTGCGCGAAGGGGTTGCCGCGGCCGTCCCGCAGAGTGACGGTGACGCCGTAGCTCTGGGACCCATCGGCCACCAGCGGGCCGGGGCGGTCCTTGGCGATGATCGAGTCGATGGCCGAGACCGGCCCGTGGCGGAAGACCAGCTCGGCCGGCGAGCCGTCGGCGATGACGCCGTAGGCGCCGGTCAGGCCCTTCTTGGCGCGGGCGGTGATGCCGTACGAATCGGCCTTCTCGGTGACGTAGTCCAAGGTGGCGATCCCGGTCGCCGGATCGACCGCGACCTCGACCACAGTCCCGCCGGCGCCGGTCACGTCCCCGCCCGGAGTCTTGGCAGTCAGCTGGGCCGGGACGGCGAACTCGACGATCGCGTCCCGGACCGGGTTGTCCTTGGCGTCGACCACGATCGCGGTGACCGTCAGGGGGCTGGAGCCATTGGCCTCGGCGGTGACGCCGGGGCCGCGCAGCCGGGTCTTGCCGGGCTCGAAGCTGATCGGCCCAACCTCGAAGTTGATCGTGGTCGGGTCCGGTTCGATCCCGTTCGCGCCGATCAGCGCCCGCACTTCGTAGGCGCCCGCCACCAGGGACGTGAAGTGGACCTGGACGCGGCCGTCCGGGCCGGTGATGTGGGGTCCGGGCTCGCTGATCGCGACCGCCGCCGGGACGTCGAAGACGACCTCCGCGCCCGGCACGGCCAGGTGCGTGGCGCTGGCGTCGCGGACGGTGACGGTGGCGGTGAACCGCTGCACGCCATCGGCCACCCGGCTGGCGGGCGCGGCCGGTTCGACCGTCCACGTCGAATCGGCCGCCGAGGGCGCGTCGGGCCAGAACTGGAAATCGGCCTGGCCGACCAGGTCGGCGCCGATGCGGGCCGTCAAATGGACCGTCTCGGCCACATCGTCGACCAGCCAAACCCGCGCCAAGCCCACGTCGGAGGACGTGACCGGGAACGACTTGCCCAGGTCGGCCCCGGTCACCGGGTCCACGAAATGGGCCGAGCGGGCCGGGTCGAGCGTGAACTCGACCGACTGGCCGCTGATCGGGTTGGTCTGGGAGTCTTGGACCGTCACCCAAGCCGAATGCCGCAATTGGCCGTCGTTCAAGACCTTGCCGGTGGTGTGGCCGAACGAGGCGCTGGTCAAGCCCAGGTCGACCGGCCCGGCCTTGAACCGGGCGGTCAGGACGGCGCCGATCTGACCCGCGGCGACCTCGGCTTTGACCTCGTAATCCCCGGCCAGCGGGACAGTGAAGCCGGCCCAGGTGACGGTCCCGCCGAGGGTCGGCCGGGTGGCCCCGGCGGTCCAGTTGGCGGTCCCGGCCAGCCGGTAGGAGAAGGTCACATCGACAGCCGGTTGATAAAGATTGCCGCTGACGTCGTAGAGGTCCACCTTGGGGGTGTGGTGCTCGGTCAGGACGACCTTTTCGGCGGGGGCGGTCGGGATGGCGAAGACAGACCGGCTGAGCGACAGATCGGCGTTGATGAAGACGGCTTGGGCCGGGCTGCCGTGGGTCAACTCGACGGATCCGACCCGGGCCGTGATGTCATAGGCGCCGACTATGGTCGAGGTCGTGGCCAGGCGGGCCACGCCTTGATCGTCGGTCTTGACCGTGACCTGGCCGGTCAGGCCGCCGGCCCGGACGGCGGACGGGATGGTGAATGTGACGTCGGCGCCCTTGATGGCGTTGCCCTGGCCGTCGATCACATAGGCCTTGACCGTCTGGGGGTCGGCGCCGTTGGCCTTGGCCGGGGCGGTCGGGGCCTCCAGCCGGGTCAGGCCGGGGCCGACCACCGGCGGGCCGGGCACGAACACGGCCGTGCCGGGCGAGCCTTCGACCTCCGCCTCGTCATTGGCCAAGATCCCGTAGATGGTCCAGGTTGACGCTTTGAGGGTGCTCCACTCGTGGTGGCCGATGCCGTCCGGGCCGGTCCGGATGTCCGTCCAGCTGCCCTCGTCGGTGTAGCCCTGCTGGCCCTCGACCTGGTAGTCGAACCGGATCAAGACGTTCGGGACCGGGTTGTTGTCGGCGTCCCGGACCAGGATTTGGACACGATGCCGCGCCTGGCCGTCAGCCACGGCCGTCGCCCCGTCGGCCGCAGTGGGAACGGTCAGCACGGACGTGTCCGGATCGGGCGGGCCGGGCTCGAAGACCGGGATGACCTGGCCGTCCTGGTCCAACTCGTCTTCTTCGGCCTGGTCCATGACTGTTTCGATGGCCGCGTCCCCAATTTTGGCCGTGACCCAGTAGTCGCGGCCGTGCACGGCCGTCGACTTGGCCGAGACGACCTCGATCGCAGCCCAGCCGTCCGTGACGGTGGCCTCGATGCCGGCCGGGCCGTCGGTCGTGCCGGATCGCAGGTCGGAGTCGATCCGGAAGACCACCGTGCCGCTGGCCACCGCGTTCCCGTCCTTGTCGTAGACGCGGGCGCCGATCGTCAACGGGTCGCGCCCGTTGGCGGTGGCCGAGTTGGACGGTTGGACCAGCCATGAGTGCTCGGCCGAGCCCGGCCCGTTGATGAAGTTGGCGGTGTCGTTGCCGTCAACGGCCTTGACCAAGATGGTCGTGGTCCCTTGGCGGACGGAGATCAGCTTCGGCCCGGCGCTGGTGCCGGTGAACCGGGCGGTGTAAACGCCCTCGCCCTGATGCGTGAAGGAACCGACCGAGACCTCGCCGCCGGGCGGCCCGGCGGCCACAAGATCGGTCACCGTGGTCACCGGCAGGCCGTTGGCGCCGTACAGCGAGACGGTGATCACGCCCGAGGCCTCGCCGTTGGCCACCACTTCGGCGGTGGAGACGTCGAACCAGGTGTTGGCGTTGCCCGGGTCGACCCCGGCATCCTGCCAGACCAAGGTCTTGGGCGAGCCGGGCACCCGAGTCTCAGCCTCGGTGATGGTCGCGGTCAGGACGCAGGTTCCGGCCTTGGCCGAGGTCACGGCGATGCCGGCGACGCCCGTGTCGGAGGTCTGCCCGGACGCCGTGGTCTGCCCGTTTTCGAAGGTGGCGGAGCACTGGGCGCCGGTCAGCGCCATCGCCAGCGGCACGCCGCCGATCTTGTTGTTGCGCCCGGCGTCCCAGGCCGTCACCAGCGCGTAGTAGGACTGGCCGGCGGTGCGGACCGAGGGCACGCCATCGGGCGCGTCGTCGCGGCTGTCCGGATCATCGACCGGGACTGACGGCGAGACGATCAGCGTCGAGTCGCCCGCGCTGGCGGGCGGATTCGTGAAGGGCGCCACCAGGATCTTCGAGGGGCTGGCGTCGCCGTTGGTCAACTCGAAGGAGTCCGGCGGCAGGCCGGCGGTGACGATGATCTGGCGGGCGCCCGCCCGCGCCGAATAGACGTCCAGGGTGTACACGCCGGTGTAGCAGGCGCCGTTGACCGGCTCGACGAAGCAGGTGAAAACGCCGCCGTTGGCGAAGTACAGGCCCTCGCCGTCGAAAGGATCGGCGCCGGCGGCGGCCGCCGCCAAGGCCGGGCCGAGCCGGGTGGCCGGCTCGTCGAGCGCGTCGCGGGCGGTCACCGTGATGGTCTGCTTGCCCCAGGCGGCGACTGTGCTGCCCGGGGCGTCGTGGTTGGCCAGTTGGCCAGCGGCCTGCGTGACGGTGGCCGAGGACTTGCCCTCGGCCGGGGGGCCTTCGGCGAAGTACAGGTTCGCCTGGCCCACCGGCACGGTCCCGGCCTCGGCCGTGGCCGTCACCGAGTAGGTCCCCCGGTGGGAGGCTTGGACCGTGACGACGCACTCGCCGGCCTGGTCCAGCACGCAGGTGTGGGTCTGGGGGGAGCCGTTGACGTCGAAGTGGGCGCCGGTGGCGGTGGCGTCGCCGTCGACCGGGGCCAGCGCCAGCGCGACCTGCTCCCCGACCGCCGGGATCTCGACCGGCTGCCCCTCGGCCGGGGTGATCAAGCTCTTGCCGGTGACCTTGACCGAATAGCTGCCGACGCCCGCCGTCAGCGGATTGGCCGGGTCCGGCGCCGGGGTGGCGGTCAGGCTCGAACGGGTCGCCGAGACGGCCGCGCCGTAGGTCAGCTCGCAGGTCACGTCGGCGCCGGTGGACGGCCAGGTCAAGCTGACCGAATCGCCGCGCAGGCCGGCGGCGACGGCTTGGCCGGAGTTCGAGTCGTAGCAGCGGGTGCCGCCCTGGGTCAGTTTCCAGCCGTTCATGGCCGTGGCGGACGGTCCGCCCACCCCGGCGGTGGCGATCTGGACCGGGGCCGACGTGTCCAGGACGGCGTGGGCGGCCTGGGATCGCACCCAGCTTCCGTCGGCCTTGGTCAACAGTTGCGCGGCGTTGGACGATGGCGCCGCGGCGGCGATGTTGAGAAGCGTCAAGTTGACGTGGGCGGCCTGCCCGCCGAGGGTCCGGGCCTTGATCCTAAGCGCGCCGCTGGCGACCGCCAGGCGGTAGTCCTCGATCTCGCCGCGCGGCACCCAGGCCTCGGTCGCCGGGTCAGCGGAGCCGCGCGAATCGGGCGTGAAATCCGAGCGCATGGCGGTGCGGGCGCGAACATACACATCGGCCAAGCCGCCCGCCGGGGGGACGGCGGCAACGGTGTAATCGCCGTAAACGTAGCCGGCGGCATCGGGCAAGCCGCTCAATAACTGATCGCTCAAAGCGGTCGCCGCCTGGCCCCCCACCAACGGACTGATCCAAGCCTTGGCGGTGGCGGCGGCGACCGACGCGCCGCCGACCTCGGCCCGGAACCGATACCGGGCGCCGGGCGCGAGGACCTGGTCTTGGGCCAAGACCCAGTCCGACGGGTCCGGGACGGCGCCGTTCAGGATCGGGGCGAAGTAGAGGCCGTCGTCGGAGGCGTTGTGGGCGGAGGCGGCGGCGGATGGCTGGCCGTCCGGGTAGTGCCCCACGGCCGAGCCCAGGTGCAGGGAGTCCGGCGCGGCGTAGGGTCCGCCGGCCGCGCCGGAGGTCTTGTAGACGTCGGGGGCGTCGCCCCACGACTGGGCGGTGGTCAGGCCGAAGTCGACGGTCACCACGGCCAGGTCGGAGTTCATGTCGATTTTGGCGACGATGTTCGCGCCGCCGGTCGCGCCGATCGGGTTGGTCACGGTGGGGGGGTCGATGCCGTCCCCGCGGGCGCCCCGGCAGGGGCCGGACTGGGCGACCGGCTGGTAGTCGCCGTCCTGGCCGAAGCACAGGGCCGTCACCACGTTGGCCGGGTGGCCGGCTAGTTGGAAGCTTCCGGCCGAGGTGTACGACTGCGCCGCGTTGACGCCGCCGATCTGGGTGGGTCTGAGGCGGATGTAGAAATCGTCGCTGGCCGAGGGCAGCAGGGCGGAGTACGAGCCGTCCGAATCGGACGTCAAGGTGCCCCTCAACTGGGGCGCGGCCTGGCCGGTCTGCTGCCAGACTTCCAAGACCTGGCCGCCAAGGCCGGTGTCATCGCCCGGCGTGATCTGGCCGTCGCCGTTCAGGTCGCGGTAGATCCGGCCCTCGATCACCGGCGCCATCTGGGCGGCGGCGAAGTCCAGCAGCGGGTCGAAGGTGCCCAGGATCTCGTTGGCGCCGGACAGGGTGTCCCAGCGGATGACCTCGTCCGAGCTGTGGCCGGTGTACAGGGCGCCGTTGAGGAAGGCCATCGCCCAGACGTTGCTGACGTCGGCGTTGTCGAAGATCTTGACCACGTTGTAGGTCCAGCCGGTCGACAGCGGGGCGCCGGTCTGGGCGTTGCGGGGGATGTTGAAACGGATCAGCGCCCAGTAGTCGGGCGCGGAGCCGGCCACGGAGAACCGGGCCATCCGGTAGGCGTTGCCGTTGGCGTCGATCGCCATGTCGGAGCCCAGGTCCCAGTTGCCGGTCACGCTCCCGGTCTTGCCGGCCGCGGTGGCGGCATCGGCCAGGCTCTGGGCGCCGGGGGCCGGCGGGGTGGTGGACGATGCCGCCAGGCGGGTGACGGTGTAGTCGTCGCCGCCGGACGTGGCGGTCGCCACCTTGACAATGGCGAACTCCGGGTCGTTGCTGAGCGAGTCGCCGTCGAAATTCCGGTCCGGGTCGCTGATCAGGTAGACCTCGCCGGTCTTCTGGTTGACCTCGCCGCCCCAACTGGTGTTGTAATTGCCACCGCTCGGCGTCACGTCGCCGACCGAGTAGCAGTTGCCGTCGCCGGACAAGACCAGCCCGCCGTTGCCGCCGGTTGAGTTCCAGCCGAGATGGGCGATCCGGTCGTCGCCCTCGCCGATCAGGACCGGCCCCATGGCCAGGTTCTCCCAGTTGCCGCTGCAGCCGAGGGTGCCGTTGGCCGTGCCAGTCTTGTTGTAGCCGGCCTGGAGGCGGCTGACGAAGTCGGCGCTGGTGGCCGTCCACGGCTGCGCGATCACGTACGGGTTGGTGTAGTTGTTGGGGCTTCCGCCGGCGCCCACCACCCACAACTCGTCTTTGGAGAACACTCCGCCGGTGTTCCAGTGGGACGTGTTGTAGGTGACGGCGGCCGATTCCTCAGCCGACCGCCAGGACTGGACCAGGACCAGTCCGGCGGTGGCGGTGGCGAAGACGGCGACCATGGCCGCCGGGCGCACCCATCGTTGCGCGTTCCACCGGGGCCGGTTTCGGCCGGTCGCTTTGTCAAATCGGCGGCGGACAGCGCCGCCCGGGCTCGGATTTGCGGACATGGCGATTCACCTCATGTCTTCCCGCCGGGGCTGAACTGGGCGTGGCTCCACGGCGTTGGGTGCCTGATCAGATCGAACGCTATCGTCTCCGACGCCCCCCGCTCAGCCCACTTGGGGGCTATTACCCACCCCAACCACTCGCGGCGCACGCGGCGCGCCGCACGTGGCGCCTGGCGCCATGTGCGGTCGTCCACCCCCCGCCCGCCCGGCCGCACGTGGCGCCTGGCGCCATGTGCGGTCGTCCACCCCCCGCCCGCCCCGCCGCACGCGGCGCCTGGCGCCATGTGCGGTCGTCCCCTCGGCCGCTCGCGGGGGCCGTCTCCGGGCAACCGGCGCCAGGCGCCTCCCGCCGAAATCTGAGTGAGGCTCAGCCACGGCGCCTGGCGCCGTGGCTGGTTGGCTTACGGAATTGGGGGAACTGGTCGGTCAGCGGTTTTCGAGCAGGGGCGGGCGGATGCGGGCTAGGGCGACCACTTTGACTTTTCCGGACCTGGTGTGGATTGTGTGGGCGACGGCGGCCTCGCCGGTGGCCAGCGGGCCGGCCAGGTCCACCGCGCGCCGATCACGCCCAGCAGCAGGGGCAGGACCGGCCGGTGGGAGCAGACCACCACCGGCGGGCCGCCCCGCATGATCCGCCGCATCAGTCCGATGGCGCGCTCAGGCTTGGTCTTGGCGGCGGCCTCGGTCAGCCAGCGGTTGGTGCTGGCGGCCAGGCGGGCGCGGTTGGCGAAAGGGCGGACGGTCTGGCGGCAGCGGGTCCAGGGCGACGAGATGACCTTCCGCACGCCCAGGGCGGCCAGCAAGGATATGGCGCCGCGGGCGCGGGCGCGGCCATCGTCGGTCAACGGGCGCAGGCCGTCAAGCTTGGTCCATTTGGTCCGGTCCTCGGCCTGGGCGTGGCGGATCACCACCACCGGGCGGGTGTCGAGGCGTCCCCGCTCGAAGAAATCCATCAGTTTGAGCAGGGGCACCCGGTCGGTGGCCCTGGTCAGGCGGCGCAGCGCGTGGTCGGCCGGGAGCCAGCGGGTGCGGTCGACCTCGGCCCGCGATGCCGCCGGATGGGCCGGGCGGGCGCAAACCGCCGGGTTGTCGGAATCGTCGGCCAGGCGGGCGGCCCAGTAGTAGACGGTCTTGATAGTGCCGGTGGCCAGCGGATAGGCGACTTTCGGCAACGGCCGACCGATCACCACTTGGCGCCCGGTCTCCTCGAGGACCTCCCGCCAGGCGCAGCTGATCAGGTCCTCGCCGGGTTCGAGCTTGCCCTTGGGCCAGGACCAGTCGTCGTAGCGCGGCCGGTGGACCAGCAGCACCTCGAGGTTGCCTGCCTCGACCCGCCAGACGATCGCCCCGGCGGCGTCCAACCCGGCCGTGGCCGGCCTCGTCCCACCGAGCGACGGTTTCGCCCTGTGAAGCGTCACCGTCACCGGACCCTGGCTCCCGACCGGCGCTGGCGGGCCATGAAGGCGCTTTGGATGTCTTCGAGCGGTTTTCCGGCGGCGTCCCAGCGGTTGGCCGTCCACGCGCCGTCGGACCCCAAGTCCCAGGCGGCGGTGGCCGGGCTCATCGACAGTTGCAACATGTCCAGCAGTTCTTGGACGTGCTCCGGGTTCTTCAAGTTGACCAGGGCTTCGACCCGGCGGTCGAGGTTGCGGTGCATCAGGTCGGCCGATCCGATCAGCACGTCCGGGTCGCCGCCGTTGGCGAAGGCGTAAACCCTGGCGTGCTCCAGGAAGCGGCCCAGGATGGAGCGCACTTTGATATTGTCCGACAGGCCCGGCTCCCCCGGCCGCACGGCGCAGATGCCGCGCACCACCATCTCGACCGGCACCCCGGCGCTGGAGGCCCGGTAGAGGGCGTCGATGGTGGCCTCGTCAACGACCGAGTTGACCTTGATCCTGACCCATGCCTCCAACCCTTCCCGGTGGTTGGCGATCTCCCGCTCGACCCGTTCGACCAGGCCGGACCGGATCGACGTCGGCGCCACCAGCAGGCGTTGGAAAGTCGAGGCCGGGGCGTAGCCGGACAACTGGTTGAACAACCTGGTGACGTCTTGGCCGACC
>JAIROU010000332.1 GCA_031257375.1 Bifidobacteriaceae bacterium | reverse complement strand
CGCCAGCCCGCCCGCCGCCGCCGCCGGCTCGGCGATGGCGTGGTCGAAGGCGATGGCCGTCAGCCCGGGCCAGATTTCGGCCGCCACCCGCTCGCGCCGGTCGGTGTCCCAAGCGTCGGCCAGTTGCCCAATGCGGTCCGCCATCGTCGGGCGCCATCGGGCCAACTGGTCAAGCAGCACACCGACCTTGAACACGAACATGCCCGCGTTCCAGCGGTAACCCCCGGCCGCCAGATAGGCCTCGGCGGTGGCGCGGTCCGGCTTCTCCTTGAAGGACTCGACCAAGGCCACATCCGGGGCCGCCACCAGGCCCAGACCGGGTCCGGCCTTGATGTACCCGTAAGCGGTCGACGGCCCGGTCGACTTGATGCCGATGGTGGCGATCAGCCCCTCCTGAGCCGCCAAGTAGGCCATCTCGACGGCCCGCTCGAACTGGTCCTGGCCGTCGATCACGTGGTCGGCCGCGAACGATCCCAGGACCACGTCGCCGTGGCGGCGCCGGGTGACGGCGGCGGCCAGGGCGATGGCCGGCATCGAGTCGCGCGGGCTTGGCTCGACCAGCAGGTTGGCCGGGTCCAGCCGGTCTAACTGGGCCGCCACCTGGGCGGCGTGGGCCTGGCCGGTCACAACTTCGACGCGGCCGGGGCCGGTCAGCGGGACCAGGCGGTCCCAGGTCTGCTGGAGCAAGGTTCGGCCGGCGCCCGTCAGGTCGAGCAGGAACTTGGGCCGCTCCGGCCGGGACAGCGGCCACAGCCGCTTGCCCGCGCCCCCGGCCGGGATGACGGCGAAGAAGCCCGGCAGCGGCGTCAAGGCGCGACCTCGTGACGGGCGGTCGAGGCGGGAGCGGCCAAGCCGGGGGCGCCGGAGGCGGGGGCGGCCAACTGGAAACGGCGCAGGCGGCGCCAGACGGCATCGGACTCCAACTGGCTGACCTCGACGGTCTGGGCGGTGAAACTGGCGTCGAAACCGTCCAAAGCCTGCTGCACGCGGTCGAGTTGGGCGTCGGGGGCGTCCTGGGCGACCGTCACATGCGGGTGGTACGGGAAGCGGTCGGCGGGGGCGCCGAGGGCGGCACGGACCCGGGCGGCCAACACCTGACAGACCTCAAACCCCTCGTCCACCTGGGCGAACACAACTGGGCTGACCGGCCGGAAGGTGCCCGCTCCGCGCAGCCGGACTTCGAAGCGCTGGACCTGGGCGGCGACCGCCTGGACCCGGCGCATGGCGCCAGGCAAGGCCGACCGGTCGACCGGCATCGGCGGGATGACGGTGATGTGCGGCGGGGCGGAATCGGCTGCTGGATCGCCCGAGGCGCGCCGGAGCCGATGCAGGCGGCCGGACAGCGGCGGGGGCACCATCACGGCGATCCCGATGCAGAGCTGGTCCGGCCCCAGGTGGGGAATCCTCATCCGGCCGCCGCCCCCGCCTGACCCAGTCCGAAGCGGGCGGCGACGCGCTGGTAGACCGTGCGGGCGATGGCCTCGGCCCGCTCGGCGCCCTGGTCGAGGACGCGATCGAGTTGGCCGGGATCTTGCAGGTAGAGGGCGGTGCGCTCGCGGAAGGGCGCCAGGGCCTCGATCACGACCTCGGCCAGGTCGGCTTTCAGGTGGCCGTAGAGCTTGCCCTGATAATCGTTGACCAGCTGTTCGACCGTCCGGCCGGTCAGGGCGGAATAGATCGACAGCAGATTGGCCACGCCGGGCTTTTCGCGCGGGTCCCAGGTGATCTCCTGACCCGAGTCGGTGACGGCCGACTTGATCCGCTTGGCGATCGTCTTCGGATCATCCATCAGTTCGATGATCCCGGCGGGATGCCCGGTCTTCGACATCTTGGCGCCCGGCTCTTGGAGGTCGTAGATTTTGGCCGTCTGCTTGACGATCAGGGCCTCGGGGACCACCGCCGCGCCCTCGCCGTAGCGCGAGTTGAGCCTGGCCGCCAGCGTCCGCGACAGTTCCAGGTGCTGGCGCTGATCCTCCCCGACCGGCACCAGGCGGGCGTCGTAGAGCAAGATGTCGGCGGCCATGAGGATCGGGTAGTCGAACAGGCCGACGGTGATCGACTTCTCCCCCAGCTTGGCCGATTTGTCTTTGAACTGGGTCATCCGCCCGGCCTCGCCGAAACCGGTCAGGCAGTTCAACAGCCAGGTCAACTGCGCGTGCTGGGGGACCTGGGACTGGACGAACAGGATCGACCGCTCGGCGTCCACCCCGGCGGCCAGGAACTGCGCGGCCGTGGCCCGGACCCGGTGGCGCAGGACGGCCGGGTCGGGGTTGACGGTCAAGGCGTGGAGGTCGACCACCGAGTAAATGCAGTCGTAGTCGTCCTGCAAAGCGACCCACTGTTTGAGGGCGCCGAGGTAGTTGCCCAGGTGGAGCGAGTCGGCCGTCGGCTGGATGCCGGAAAAGACCCGGGGTTTTGGCGTTGGCACGAACTACATTCTGGCGCCCCCGCGCCGGCCGGCCCAACCCAGATCCCGAAAGTGGAACCCAGCCCCCAGGTCAGCGGCCCGGGACAGTCGGCCCCCGCACCAGGCGCCTGGCGCCAGGTGCGCTCCAGGCGGGCCGCGAGCCCAAACCGGCGGTCCCGGTGGGGGAGGCGCCCAGCCCGTTCGCGGATGCGGATGGACGGCATCGGGCACTGGGACAAGACGGAAGGCGTGCCATCCAATGGCGAAATGTCGCCCACCAAACGGCGAGCAATCCCTCGTGAAACGGCGAAAAACTCCCTGCGAAACGGCGAGAAAGGAGGTATGCTGGGTGCGTGAACAGCGGATTCGTGCCACGCGCCCTGGCCCCGGCGGTGCTGGCCGGGCTGGCGGACTCCAGGGTGGTGGTGCTCGAAGGGGCGCGGCAGGTCGGCAAGTCGACGCTGGCCGAGGCGGTGGCGGCCGAGCGCGGCGGCAGGATCGTCACAATGGACGACCAGGACATGCGGGTGGCCGCGACAGAGGATCCGGTCAGCGTGGCGGGTCTCGGCGGCGACGGCTTGTTGGTGATCGACGAGGTGCAGCGCGCCCCCGGGGTGGTCCTGGCCGTCAAAGCGCGCGTCGACCGCGACAAGCGGCCGGGCCAGTTCCTCCTCACGGGCTCCGCCAACGTGTCACGGCTGCCCGAGGTCGGCGACGCGCTCGCCGGGCGGGCGGAAGTCGCCACCTTGTACGGCTTCTCCCAAGGTGAGCTTCATGGCCGGGCGGATAGTTTCGTGGACCGCGCGCTGGAGGGGCGCCTGCCCGAGGGACACGCCAGCCGCCTCCAGCGGCGCGACTACATGGCTCTGGTGGTGGCCGGGTCCTACCCCGAGCCACTGGCCCGGCAGGCGGATCGGCGCGGCCGCTGGTACGCCTCCTACCTCTCGCTGCTCGCGGGCCGCGACGCCCCCGAGGTCAGCGGCCTGCGCCGACTGCGCGACTTGCCCCGCATCCTGGAGTTGATCGCGGCGCGCCAGGGCTCTGAGATGGTCGTCGCCTCGCTGGCCGGCGACGCCGCGCTGCCTCGCCGGACCCTCGACCCCTATCTCGCCTTGCTCGAAACGCTCTACTTGACGCACGACCTCCCGAGCTGGTCAACATCGCTGACCAAGCGGGCGGTCAAGGCGCGCAAGACTTACCTGCTGGACGCGGGCCTCGCCGCCCACCTGCTGAATCTGGCCGCGCCCGGGCTGGAGCCCGGTCGGAACGCCGACGCGGCCAGGGGACTGGTCGAGGCGTTCGCGGCCGGCGAACTGCGCCGACAACTTGGCTGGTCCCAGACCCCGGCGAGGCTGGCGCATTTCCGCGACTCCGACGGCCACGAGGTCGACCTGGTCCTCGAGGCGCCTGACGGCCGCGTCGTCGGGATCGAGGTCAAGGCGGCCGCCAGCTTCCAGGCCAAGGACGCGCGGGGACTGGCCCACCTGCGCGAGAAGCTGGGGGAGCGCTTCGTCGCCGGCCTAGTC
>JAIROU010000025.1 GCA_031257375.1 Bifidobacteriaceae bacterium | reverse complement strand
CCCCCCAACACCAGCCTCCTCGTGACAGTCCTGGTCAACGCCCTGAGCATGGTGATCTTCGCCGCCGCGGCGGCGGTTGGGGCCATCAACCTCCGGCGCCTCGGCCGCACGGCCGACGCGAACGCGGCCCAGGCGGCCAAGCTGGCGGCCCGGCTCGAACGCGAGAAGTACCACTTCTACGTCCACAACGCCACCGGGCTGCTGGCCCACTTCGGGTTGGACGACATCCCGCCGGAAATCCTGCCGGCCCTGCGGCATCAGGCGCTCCAAGAGTCCAATCGCCTGCGCGCCGACTTCCTGGCCGACCCCGCCAACGGCCCCGCCTCCCCGGACGACACCCCGGACGACGACCCGACCCTGGACGAGGCCGTCCGAGCGTCCGTCGCCGGGTTCGAGCACCTGCCGCTGGCGGTGCGCACAGCCCTCGCCCGCGGGGTCCGCCTCCCCCGCGATGAGGCGCTGGCCCTCCAAACGGCCGTCGTGTCCCTGCTCTACAACGTCCAGTTCCACGCCGGGCCGGGCGTGACCGAGGTGGTTGTGCACGCCGACGCGCAAGGCGACTCCTGGGAGGTCTCGGTCTGCGACGACGGCAAGGGATTCGACCCGGAGGTCACCCGACTGGGCTTCGGGCTGGGCAAGCAAGTCATCGAGTCGGCCCGCTCCAAGGGCATGGCGGTGGAGGTCAAGTCCACGCCCGGCGAGGGCACCTGCGTCTTCATCCGCGGCGCCCGGCGCGATTCCCCTTCGCCCGCCAACGTTTAGAACGCCCAGGGCCGATGCCGCCTCGCCGGTGGGCGCCCGCTGCCCGATGCCGTCGGCGCGGCTCTCGACGGGCGCCCGGCCCCCGGCGCCGGTCGGCCTGGGCCTGCTAGTCTGGCCTGCGACCCTTGATCCGCCGCTACAGCCAAAGCCCGAGGTCTCAAGGCAGTTAGGCCCCCCCCCCGCCGCCGCCGGGTCGCCCGCCCCCAGCGGGGCCTGCGGGGCTGCGGCGAGCGCGCCGCCGCCGTCGGCATCGCGAATGGAAAGCGGCCGCCCGGCGGTGGCCTTGGTCGACGATGAGACTCTGACCCGCGCGACCTTCGGCGTGGCCTATCCCGCGCTGCGGGTGGCGGGCGCATACGCCACCGTCAGCGCCTTGCTGGCCGACCAGCCGCCGGTCGATCTGGTGGTGTTGGACCTGCACCTGAGCCGCAGCCCGGACGAGAAGGCCATTCAAGGCCCGCGCGCGATCACCATGCTCGCGTCCGCCGGCTATCGCGTCTGCCTGCACACCGACGAGCAGCGCAACCTGGTGCTGGCCCAATGCTTCGCCGCCGGCGCCATCGGCCTGGTCCGCAAGTCCGACAGCCTGGCGGACAACTCCGAGGCCTTTATCAGGGCGGCCCGGGGCGAATTGGTGGTGCCCTCGACCATGCTGGAGCTCGCCCAGGTCCTGAACCACCGCCGCCGCCTGCCCGAGCTCACCGAGCGCCAAACCGAAGTCCTGAACGCCCGCGCCCGCGGCGTCCCCTGGGGCACCCTGGCCAGGCAACTCGGCATCTCCCGCGACACCGCCGAGGGCCACCTCAAAGCGGTCAACGCCAAAATGGCCAGATTCCTGGCCGAAGCCCGCATCGACCCGGCCTTGGCCCCGGCCGACATAGAACGCGCCCTCGGCCTGGCCCCCGGCGACCTCAACAACCCGGAATAGCCGGCCACCCGCGCCAACCCCCTCCCGCGGCGTCGGCGCCCAACCCGGACCCGCCAAAACGGGCTGTCCAGCGGGCCGCGAGGGGTAGCGCGGGCAGCCTAAGTGGTATAGTATAGTTGTATGAGTGTAAATGGCGTTATCGGCGTTACCGAGGGTCCGATTGGTGGACCGTGCAGGGCTTGCGGGGAACCGGGTTGGGCGGGCTGGTGCGCGTGCGCGCTGGACGGCTGTGACGCGGGCGAGTTGCTGGATTTGGCGCGGGCGGCCGGGCCGTCGCCAGAGGCGGTGGGGCTGCTGGTCAGGGTCGGGGAGATGGAAGAGGTCGCCCAGTCGGATCGTGTGCGACTGGTGGGCGCGTGGGACGAGTTGGGGCGCTGGTGCCAGGCTCAGGCCGGCCTGGCGCTGGCCGCCGGGTGCGTCGAGGCGGACGAGCGCGGGCCCGGGGAGGGTTTGAGCCCGGCCCGCTCGCTGGTCGCGGAGACGGCTTTGGCGTGCGGGTTGACGATGCGCTCGGCCAGGGAGTTGGCCCGGGTGGGCCGGGCCGGCCTGGCCGAGCCGGTGTTCGGGGAGGCGCTGGCGGGGGGCCAGGTGGCCATCGGGACGGGCGCGGTCATCCTGCGCGCCGGGAACCGGCTGGAGGACCCGGCCGACCGGCGCGAGGTCCTGGCCCTGGGGGTGCGCCTGGCGGGCGCCCGTCAGACCCGCCCCAGGGTCCAAGACGCCTGCGAGCGGTTGGCGGCGAAACTGGACCCGAGGGGTTTCTCGGGCGGGCACGAGGCCGCTTACAAGGAGCGGTCGGTGCGGTACCGGCCAAGGTCGGCGGCCATGGGCGCGTTGACCGTGTACGGCGCCGCCGACGAGTTGATGGCGGTTTTGGGCAAGGCCGAGCAACTGGCCATCAAAGCCGACCCAGAAGACCCCCGGACAGCTGATCAGCGCCTCTACGACGCCTTCATCGACGCCTGCGCCGGGCGGACCGGGGAGGGGCGCGGCCGCTACCAGATCTTGGTGCGCATGGACGCCACCACTCTGCTGGGCTTGGACGATCAGCCCGGTCTGATCCTGGGCGCGGGGCCGATCCCGGCCGAGGTCGGGCGCAAGATCGCGGGCGACGCGACCTGGCGGGCGCTGTTCACCGACCCGGCCACGGGTCGGCCGGTGTGGGCGTCCAAGAAGGCCTTCAAAGCCGGCCTGGTCCTGATGGCCGAGGCCGGAAGCGGCCCGCCCGGCCCGCCGGTCAACCCCTGGGGCGAGCCCGGCGAATGGCCGATCGAGACCGCCGCCAACGATTCCTACCGGCCCGGGGTCCGGCTGCGGCGGCTGCTGGCGGTCCGCCAGCCGAGGTGCGCGAACCCGGGCTGCCACCAGCCCGCCTATCGGTGCGAAGTCGACCACATCGACCCTTTCGACCCGGCCCGCCCGGCGCCTGAGCAGACCATTCTCTATAACATGCAACATTTGTGCAAGGCCTGTCACGATCTCAAGACCAGCCACGGCTGGGACTACGCCCGCGACCCCAACACCGGCGCCACCACCATCACCACACCCCACGGACACACTCGCCAGATCCCGGCCGACACGCTCGACTGACCGGCGGGCCGCCCACCCCCAGCAAACCGTAAAGCCTCCGGGTTGACGGACGGGCGCGGCCCGCTGCTAGTTTGGCTCAGCGCCGCTCGCCCCGAGCGGTCCGCCTCAGAAGTGAGGAGAACCCTATGAGCAACTCCACTATGGCCGCGGCGACGGTTGACACGCGCGCCGACTTGCCACCCTGGGCGCACCGGGTCGAGTTGGGGGCCGGCCGCCACATCCGCGAGGCCCGCCCCGAGGAGTATCCGGCCGCCGAGGACGTGCTGGTCAGCGCGTTCACAACGGGCTGCTGGGGGTCGCCGGGCTACTTGGCCGGGCTGCGGCGCCTGGCCGAGCGGGCGGTGACCTTCCACGTCTGGCTGGCGCTGGACCGCGATGACCAGATCCTGGGGGTGGTCCTGACGCCGCGGGCGCGGTACACGCCCGGACCCGATTTCACCTTCTCGGTCCTGTCCGTCGCCCCGGCCGGCCGCGGCCTGGGCCTGGGCGGCCAGTTGGTGGACCACGCCATCGGCCTGGCCCGCGCCTACGGGTTCGGCCGCATCAAAATCCACTCCAGCCCGCAGATGTCGCGCGCGCACGCGCTCTATTACGCCAAGGGTTTCGCGCGCCGGATCGATGAGGAGACGATCTTCGTCTCCGAGTTCGAGGAGCGCCTGCTGACCTTCACCTACCGCGTCCCCGACCCGCTGCCCGCCGCCCAGGTCGTCCGCGTCGAGCGCCAGGACCCGCCGGGCGGGCTCGGGCCATTCGCCCGCCGCCCGCCTGGCGCCGAGCAGCGCGCCGCCTGGCCCACTCCCCAGGCCGCCGCCGAGCTGGCCGCCAGCCGCGCCGCCGCCGTCGCCGCGCGCCTCGACCTAGCTAGTGCCACGTCTGACTGGCTTACCAGCCAGATCGCCGGGGACATCGGCGCCGGTCTGCGGGAGGCCGTTTACAGCCAGTCGCCCGATGCCGCCGACTTGGCTTTGCGCCTGGCCTACGCCCGGCTCGACCTGCTTGAGGCGCGCCTGGCCCGGCAGCGCTCGCCCTACCTGAGCGGCGAACGGCCCGCCTTCGCGGACGCGCTGTTGTTCAGCCTGCTGCTGAGCTTCGACTTGGGCCAGCGGGCGGCCTTGGGGCCGTTCGGCGCGGCCGCCGCGGCCTACTGGCCGCGGCTGTGGAACCTGGTCCGCCTGATCCTGGCCGAGGCGGGCCTCAGCCAAGACGAACTGACGGCGGCCGGTCTGGCGCCGCGGGCGGACGGAACCCACGTCGAGCCCTACGGGCCGCTGCCCATCAACTGGGCGCTGGCCGATCCG
>JAIROU010000263.1 GCA_031257375.1 Bifidobacteriaceae bacterium | reverse complement strand
GGCCGGCGGGGTGGTCGAAATCCCGGTGGAAGACGAGCTCCAGATCGTCGACTATTCCCTGGAGGACGTCGACGGGCTGGTCGGCCGGGCGTTCATCATCGTGCCGGGCGCCGATTCGGCGGTCCCGGTGTTGGACCCGGACGTGCTTCCGGCCGAGGTAGTGGCCGGCGAGACCATCAATCTGAGCCTGGCCGACCATGTCCTGGTCCGCTCCGGGCGGACCCCGAGGGTGGCGACGGCGGCGTTGACGTCGTGGCACGCGGCGGCGGTGGGCGTGGTCTCGGACGAGGTGGTGTTCTTCACCGCCCCGGCCGACTACAACGGGCCGGCGTCGGTGTCGGTGCCGGTGATGGACGGGGCGGCGGTGGACGGGCCGGGGGTGTTGACGGCGGTGGTGACGATCCCGGTGACGGTCCTGCCGAACCCGGACGCGCCTGAGGACGCCGAGGACCCGGAGGATCCGGAGGCGGTCAACGCCCCGCCGGCGTTGACCGGCCCGTCTGCCAGGGTCGAGCGGGGCGGCGAGGCGGTGACGCTGGATTTGGCGCCTTACGCCCGCGACCCGGAGGGCGACGAGTTGGTGTTCGCGGTCGACCCGCCCGGCGCGACCGGGGTGGAGGTGGTGTTCGACGCCGCCGCCGGGGTGTCGCTGCGGGCCCAGGTGGGCGCCGCGGAGGGGGTGTTCTTCATCCCGATGTCGGTCTCCGACCAGGTCAATCCTCCCGTCACGGGGGTGGTCAGCGTGATGGTGGTGGCCACCACCAAGCCGGCGCCGAGGGCTTTGCCGGATGTGGTGGGCGATGTCCATCAGGGCCGGCCGGTCGCGGTCCCGGTCCTGGAGAACGATTTCAACCCCTTCCCGGACGAGCCGTTGCGGATCGTGGACGCGCAGATCGTGGCCGGGGACGGCTCCGGGGTCGCCCACAGCGAGGCGGGCGAGGTTTCCGCCACCCCGGGGCCGGACTTCGAGGGTGTGTTGCAGATCCAGTACACGGTCCAGGACGCGGTTGGGCGCAGTTCGTCGGCGCTGGTGTCGATGCAGGTGTTGTCCCGCCCGGAGCGGGTCAGGGGTGTCCAGGTGACGGCGGTCGGGGACCGGCGGGCGACGGTCGGCTGGTCGGTGCCTTATAACGGCGGCTCGCCGGTTGTCGAGTACCGGGTGGCGGCCCAGCCCGGCGGCGCCGAGCAGTCCTGCGGGACGGCCAACATCTGCCAGATCACGGGGCTGACGAACAACGTTGAATATGTCTTCACGGTTGTGGCCGTCAACGCGGTCGGCCCGTCCGATCCGTCCCAGCCGTCCGGCCCGGCCCGCCCGGACGTGTTCCCCAACCTCCCGGCCGCCCCGGCGCTGGTCTTCGGCGACGGGTCGCTGGAGGTGTCGTGGTCCGACCCGGGGTCGTCCGGCTCGCCGGTGACGGCTTACGACCTGGAGATCTCCCCCGCCCCGCCCGGCGGCGCCCGCAAGGAGAACGTCGCCGGCACGCGCCTGACCTGGGCCGGTCTGGCCAACGGCACCGCCTACCGGGTGCGGGTGTGCGCCAAGAACCGCGCCGTCGTCGAAAGCGCCAACCAATGCGCCGACGAACTCCTGTGGGGGCCGGAATCCAACTCGGAGATCCCGGCCGGCAAACCCGCCGCCCCAGCCGCCCCGACCGTCGAGGCGCTGCAACCGGTCGGCGCCCAAGCTCAGTTCAAGATCACCTGGCCGGAGCCGGCCGCGAACGGAGACGCGGTGCGCCGCTACGACGTCGAAGTGTCGCGCGGCGGCGCGGTGCTCGAGACCATCGCGCCAACCGAGGGACCGACCGGCCTGCATGCGATCAAGACTTTTGACGTCTCCACTGAGGACTACACGTTCAGAGTCCGCGCATCTAACAAGGCTGGTGACGGCCTTTGGTCTGATCGATCTGCGGCCATTCGCGCCATCAGTCCTCCCGGCCAAGTCCGCAACCTGCGCAAGACCGGCGAAGGCGACCATTATGTGACAGTGGCCTTCGACCCGGCCGCGGGGAATGGTGCCAGGCCGGAGGAGATCGAATACCGGTACAATGTCGACGATTTTTCGATCATTGGATCCTACAGCACAGGCATCCTCCCAGCGGGAGGGGGGCGAATCGATGTTCTCCGAAACCAGTGCTTCACAATCTGGGTGGTGGCGATTTCTTCGGTCGGCAACCGCTCCACGTCGAGCAGCCCGACGGAACTCAGCGATCTGTGCGCTTACGGGCCGCCGAACAAGCCCGGCGTCAGCGCGAGCGCAGGCGCGGACACGGTCACCTTGTCCTGGACTATCCCGGCCGCCAACGGCCGCCCTGTGAGCAAGGTCCAGATCAGCGTGGACGGCGGCGCCTGGCAGGACAAAACCGGCAACGGCTCGGTCACCGCCGGCAACGGGCGCAACCAAACCCACTCGATCAAGGCCCGCGCCATCGACTCCGAGGGCCAGATCAGCGCCGAGGCCAGCGCCAGCGCTTCGACCTGGGGCTCGATGAGCGCCTCGATCACCAAGGGCGGCAGCACGGTCATGTGGCTGCACTACGAGAACTTCCCCGACCAGGAGGCGATCATCAAGATCTGGCGCAATCCCGGGGACCTGCTTGAATGCGTGAGAGGCGGACCTCGCGCCGTCAGGGAGGCTCCAGGCACATGCGGGTCGCGGCCATTCCTGACCTATTACAAACTCCCCGGCACCGGTGATATGGAGATCTCGATCAACCCGAATCCCGGCGACAGACCCTTCGTCGAGGTGGTCGGCATCTACACAACCCCCCCGATCACCTGGTGAACCACTAAACCCGGGGACGGTCCTTTCGTCTCAAACTCGGGGACACACCATATGTCGTGACAATAGGACCGAGTCTTCCCGGCCGCCCGCCGGGCCGTCAGCCGGGCTGGGGCGTGGGCGGTCGGCATCGTCCAAGTGGGCCGTGAACCCGGGGACGGTCCTTTCGTCTCAAACTCGGGGACACACCATATGTCCTGACAATAGGACCGGGACTTCCCGGCCGCCCGCCCGGCCGCCCGCCGGGCTGGGGCGTGCGCGGTCGGCATCGTCCAAGTGGGCCGTGAACCGCTCCCGCCGCGCTCGCTCGCGGAACCCCGCCGGTGGGGCGGGGCGGCGCCGCGACCGGCTCGCCGCGGTGGGCGGAACGTTTGGGACCAGCGTCTGCGCCGGGCCGCCCGGCCGAGTCGGGCCGCGAACGCACTGGCGTGGCGGTTCTCGCGCGCAAGGCGTTCGGCGGCGTCGGTCGGGAACGGCCGGCAGGCCCAGTTGCACGATGCCGTCGGAGTCGGCCGCGAGGCGGTTGACGACTGCGGTCGGCGCGTGGCGGCGCGGCGTTGGGCGGCCCGGCGGGTGCGCTTGGGCGGTCTTTTGGGCGGGGCGCCTACCCACCTGGTGGCCGACTATCCGGGGCCAGGTGCGCTTGGGCGGTCTTTTGGGCGGGGCGCCTACCGGCTGGGCAGGGCGGGTCCGCGCGCGGCGCCCCGGGGCGTTGGCGCGGGCGGCCGGGACCACGTGCCGGGCCTCCCGGCGGGTGGCGGCGCGGGCGGCCGCAGCAGTCCGGCGTGGGTTGGCGCTCGGTGCTCGGCCAGGCCCGGATCGGGGCGAAAAAGACCTCGAACAGCCGTTGTGTTTATAGTGTGTCGTGCGGTATGATTGTCTTATGCGTGAAACGCCGAGCGGTGGTCCCTGGGAGGGGCATGATGGACCCCTCCGGGACGGTTCGCGCCGCTCGCCGGGCGGCCGGGCGGACGGGGGTCGCGCCGGCGGCCGGGAGGGCTCGGACGGGTCGACGGCTGCGGCGGGCGGGAGCCCGGGCGGCCGTGCGCCGGCGGGCGAGGGCTTTTGGGCGGTGCCGGGCGTGGAGGGGCCGGAAACCTTCGAGGGCGCCGGGAGCCCGGACGGCCCGGACGGCCCGGACGGGGCCGCGCCTGCGGGCGGGACCTCCAACTCAGACGGCGCGGGTGGCGCGGCCGGCCCGGACGGCGCCAGCAGCATGGAAAGCCCGGCGGGGTCGGCGGGCGCGGCCGGCGCGGCCGGCCCGGTCGGGCTGGCGGATCAGGGTTTTTGGGCGGTGCCGGGCGTGGGCCGGCCGGGCGCGCCGGGTGGGCCGGGGTCGGGTGTGGCGCCGGTGGGGTGTTATGAGCCGGTGGCGGATCCGCGGGTGGATGAGGTTGTGGCGATGATCCGGGGGTTGGGCGGTGTGGAGCAGTTGGTTGTCTGTGATCGGATGTTTCTTGCCGGGTTGATCGTTGGGAAGTTGCCACTGTCGGCTGGGAGTTTTTTCCAGTTTCATC
>JAIROU010000018.1 GCA_031257375.1 Bifidobacteriaceae bacterium | reverse complement strand
CCCCGGGGGTTCAGGGGGGGGGGGGTGGGGGGGGGCTGGGCCCCCCCCCCCCGCCCCACTCGGGAACACCCGTCCGAATTACAACTCCGTCGCGGCGGCCGGGAGCGTGATCGAGGACGGGATCGTCATCGAGTCGCGCTCGGCCGCGCCGCTGCGCCTGAGGGTCTACGCCGCCGACGCCTACACCACGCCGGACGGCCTGATCGATCTGCGACCGGCCGCCGACCCGCCCCAGGACGCCGGCGCCTGGGTCAGTTTCGGCCAGCCGTCCGCCGCCGATCCCGCCGACGCCGCCGATCCCGCCGATCCCGCCGGGGCCGGGGCCGCCGGGGCCGCCGATGCCGCCGATCCCGAAGCCGCCGGGACCGCCGCCGAGGCCGCCGGGGCCGCCGATGCCGCCGGGACCGATGCCGCCGGGACCGCCGGGACCGCCGGGGCCGCCGGGGCGACCGCCGCCGCCGATGCCGCCGGGGCGACCGCCGGTGACGGCGCCGGTGACGGGTGGCCGGGCGACCGGGCCGTCGAACTGACCCTGGAGCCGTCCGCCGCCGTGACGGTGCCCCTGCGCTGGGAGATCCCGGCCGACGCCGCTGCCGGGGACCACGTCGGCGGCATCGTGACCTCGCTGGTCGAGACCCCGGCCGAAGCGTCCGTCCAGGTCGAGCGCCGCCTGGCGCTGCGGGCCTATGTCAACGTGGACGGCCGGTCGGCCCCCGACCTGGTCGTGTCCGACTTGACGGTGAGGGCCGAGCCCTCCCTCAACCCCTTCCGCTCGGGCCGCCTGCGGATCGCCTACACCCTGGCCAACACCGGCACCGCCCGGCTGGTGCCGACCGAGCGGGTGACGGTCGCCGGGCCGTTCGGCTGGGGCGGGCGCGACGGCGGCGACGGTCAAGTCCTGCCGGAGATCCTGCCCGGCTCGCAATTGACCCGCGATGTGACTGTGGCCGGGGTCTTCCCGCTGTTCCGGACCACTGCCGAGGTCGAGGTCTGGGGCCTGGCGGTGGGCCTGGGGGCGGAGGGTGAGACCGCCTCGGACGCCCAGGCCGCCGCCATCTGGACGGTGCCTTGGCTGTGGCTGGGCGTCCTGGCGGGCCTAATCGCGGCGGCCGTCGCCCTCCCCGTGGTCCGGGCCCGGCGGCGCGCTCGCCGCAATCTGGGTAGTCGTCTAGCGCTTCCAGGAGAATCGAGGTAGTCAAGTTGCGCGCCTGCCCCACCATGCTCGCTGGTGGATGCACAGTTGCCTGGCCCCCGGGACGCGCAACATGACGACACAGATTCGGCGAGACGCGCTAAAGGACTACCTAGTTGCGGCGCCGGGCGCAGGTGGCCCGAACACGGCTTGTCCGGAAGCCGGATCTTGGGGTCTGGCGCCGCGGTCGGCCCGCATCCTGGTGCCGGGCGTCCCGGCCCGCGACTCGCATCGGACCACGGAGACCAGTCGCTTCGGCCGTTCGGAGGGGCGAGACCTCCGGCGGGCCGTGCTCCGTGCGTGGCCGGGCCCGGGTTGGTCGGATTGCGCTCCGCGAAGCGGTGGTGCGGCGGTTGGCCGAATCGGCGGCAGAGGTCCGGCGCCGCCTCGCGAACCCGGCGACGAGCCGTCGGCTCGGCTTCATCCGGCCCGCTGTGGCGGCTTCTTGGGGGTTTGGTTTGACCTCGGCGGCGGCCAAACCGTACCCTAATAGGTCGGTGCGCCCGAGCGGCCACCGGAACCAATCACTCATGCAAGCCGAGGCTGGCCGCGCGCCGTGCCGAGACAGATGGAGAAGGTCGTGGTGTACGCGATTGTCAGGGCCGGGGGTCGCCAGGAGAAGGTGTCCGTCGGTGACGAGGTTGTCTTGGACCGGCGCCCCGAAGCCGCTGGCGAGGCGGTCGAACTGCCGGTCCTCTTGCTGGTCGACGGCGACAAAGTGACCAGCTCCCCGAAGGCCCTGGAGAAGGTCAAGGTGACGGCCGAGGTCTTGGGCAACGAGCGGGGCAAGAAGATCAACATCTTCACCTACAAGAACAAGAGCGGCCAGCACCGCCGCAAAGGCCACCGGCAAGACTTGACCCGCCTCAAGATCACCGCCATCGACTAGAGGAGCAGGCAAAATGGCACACAAGAAGGGCGCGTCGTCCTCCCGCAACGGCCGCGACTCGAACGCCCAGCGCCTGGGCGTGAAACTGTTCGGCGGCCAGGCGGTCAAGACCGGGCAGATCATCGTCCGCCAGCGCGGCACCCACTTCCACCCCGGCAACGGCGTCGGCCGGGGTGGCGACGACACGTTGTTCGCCCTCCAAGACGGCCACGTCAAGTTCGCCGCCCGCGGCGGGCGCCGGGTCATCGATGTGGTGGGCGCCGCCTAGCCGGGCCGTTTTCCAGGCTATGCCCGATGCCGTCGCCGCAGTCCGGGTGGATATGGGCGCCGCTGGTGTGACGGCCTGGGCGGGGCCGTGGTCGTCCGCCCGCGATCGAGCCGAGGGAGGGCAGCCATGGCCGCATTTGTCGATCAGGTGCGGCTGCGCCTGACGGCCGGGCGCGGCGGCAACGGCTGCGCCTCGATCCGGCGCGAGAAGTACAAGCCCCTGGCCGGTCCGGACGGCGGCGACGGCGGCGACGGCGGCAGCATCATCTTCGAGGTCGACCCGCAGGTGACCACCCTGCTGGGATACCATCGCGGGCCGCATCAGCAGGCCGAGAACGGCCATCCGGGCGAGGGTTCGAACCGGCTCGGGGCGGCCGGCCAGGACCGGTTGTTGAAAGTGCCGGACGGCACCGTCGTCAAATCGGCCGAGGGCGAGGTCCTGGCCGATCTGGTGGGGGTCGGCGTCCGCTTCGTGGCCGCCCAGGGCGGCAAGGGCGGGCTCGGCAACGCCGCCCTGGCCTCAGCCAAGCGCAAGGCCCCGGGCTTCGCCCTGCTGGGCGTTCCGGGCGAGGAGCGCGACGTCATTCTCGAGCTGAAGCTGATCGCGGACGTGGCGCTGGTCGGCTTTCCCTCATCCGGCAAGTCTTCGCTGATCGCCGCCATGTCGGCGGCGCGGCCGAAAATAGCCGACTATCCCTTCACCACCCTGGCGCCGAACCTGGGGGTGGTCGAGGCCGGCGACATGCGCTACACCATCGCCGACGTGCCCGGCCTGATCCCCGGCGCCTCCCAGGGCAAAGGGCTGGGGCTGGAGTTCTTGCGCCACATCGAGCGCACGGCCGTCATCTGCCATGTGCTCGACGCCGCCACCCTCGAGCCCGGCCGCGACCCGCTCTCCGACTTCGAGGCCCTGGAGGGCGAACTCGCCCAGTACTCCCAGGACCTGGGGATCACCGGGGCCAACCTGCCGCTGATGGACCGGCCGCGGGTGATCGTCCTCAACAAGGTCGATATCCCCGAGGCCGAGGAATTGGCGGCCCTGGTCCGCCCCGACCTCGAGGCGACCGGCTGGCCGGTGCTCGAGGTCAGCGCCGTGACCAGGCGCGGCCTGGGCCGACTGGGCTTCGAACTGGGCCGCCAGGTGACCGCGGGGCGCTCCCGCCACGCGCAATCCGACCAGGCCCCGCGCCCCCGGTTGGTCCTGCGGCCCGAGCCGGTCTCGGCGCGGGGCTTCACCGTCCGCCGCCGTGAATCCGCCGCCGGCGTCTACTTCCAGGTCCGGGGCGCCAAAGTGGAGCGCTGGGTGGCCCAGACGGACTTCGCCAACGACGAGGCGGTCGGCTACCTGGCCGACCGGCTGGCCGCCGCCGGGGTCGAGGAAGAACTCGTCAAGGCCGGGGCCAAGGCCGGCGACGAGGTTGTGATCGGGCCCAGCCAGGGCGGCGTCGTCTTCGACTGGGAGCCGACTTTGTCGACCGGCGCCGAACTGCTGGCCGGCCCGCGCGGCACCGACCTTAGGATCGACCCGCGCCGGCGCCGCACCAACCAGCAGCGCCGCCGCGAGTACCACGACCTGATGGACGCCAAAGCCGAGGCCCGCGCCGAGTTGTGGATGGAACGCCAAGAGGGCCGTTGGACCGATCCGGGAGGCGACTGATGCCCGCCCGCCCGGCCGCCAACCGGGCGGAACTGGTGGCCGGTCGGCGGATCGTGGTCAAGATCGGGTCGTCGTCGCTGGTCGACCCGGCCGGGAGCTTCAGCCCGGCCCGCCTAGGCCGCCTGGCCGACGCCATCGCCGACCACATCAAGGGCGGCCGCCAGGTCGTCGTGGTTTCCTCTGGGGCGCAGGCGGCCGGACTCGAAAGCCTCGGCCTGAGGCGCCGCCCGAAGGGCTTGGCCCAGGCCCAGGCCGCCGCCTCCGTGGGCCAGGGCCTGTTGATGGCCGCCTACACCGCCGCCTTCTCCGCCCGCGGCCTGACCGTCGGCCAGGTCCTG